>CAYJOY010000100.1:2898-7573 GCA_964371885.1 uncultured Lentimicrobiaceae bacterium
AATGGAATATATACTTCTACCTCTCTAACGAGGAGTATGATAAAGCGAGAAATGAACAAGGTTATATCGATCAATACCCTAATGCCTCAATGGAAGCTTTCGATGCTTTAGTAAAAGCTAAGGAGATGAAGTCGAATGTGGAGGCTTTTCAAATGTTATCGCCAGACACAGCCCTCTCTAAAATATATCCATTGTTGTTTATTAGAGGTGCTAACTTATTGGTAGAAAATAAGCAAGAGGAAGCGATACCATTCTTAGAGAAAGCAGTGCAAAGCTACGAAATGATCCCCAATAGGGGGGTGTTGCAAGGCGAATTGTATTACTATTATGCTTATGCCCTAGAGATGAATGGCGATAAAGTTGCGGCTCGTGCTAATTACGAAAAAGCAATAAAAGATAATTCCGAAAATGTAAATGTATACATCCGATTACTAGAAGGTTACAAAGAAGAGGGTAATACGCAAAAAATGCAAGAGGTACTCACCATTGCCAACCAAAAATTTCCAGAAGATCCACTACTCTATGTCTCTAACATTACCCATCTGTATGCTATTAAAGATACTGTTAATGCAAGAAAAATGTTAAAGAATATCCCTCCAAAAGTATATACCGATGCCATTTCCCTCGTAAATATCTCTAATTTCTATGTTCAAGATAGTGATTATAAAAATGGCTACGACTTGTTAATACGTGCCCGCGCACTCGACCCGAAAAACTATAATGTAAATTACAACCTAGGAGTTTGTGCTTATTACATGGCTCAAGACATGTTCTTAAAAGCGAATGAGTTAGAAGTTGCTAAAAATAAATCAGAAGCAGAATCGATAAAAGCAGACGCACAACGCTTATTTGCAGAAGCAGAAGGCTATTTCGAGTATGTAATTTCTATTGAACCTAACGATATGAACATCTTAATGGCACTCAAGTCTATTTATGCAAGAACATTATCACCAAAATTTGATGATATTGACAAAAGAATAAAAGCACTAGGTGGCGAATAATCATAGAAATAATATTTATCACAAAAAATAAATTAAAATGAAAAACTTAAAAAAATATTCACTTTTACTGCTAGCCATGGTGACTTTCACATTGCAAGCACAAGTGCAGCCTGTTCAACTTACTGAGCAGGAGGAAAAAGCGTATCGCAAGTCTATACACTCGCGTATTCCAGTAAAAAGAGATTACTCGAAAATGGAGCCTACTGTACTCTCCAACGGTTACAAAGCAACTAACGAGGTAGAAGTTCCAGATGATATGATCTTTCCTAACGAAGCCGACGAAGTACAAGCAATTTTAATGACTTGGATTTATAATACTTATACTGCCGACGGTGGTGCACCAGCAGAAGCTATGTTCGATGGGTGGGGAATCCCATACACCTCTAGCAGTAACCAATTAGTGCCTGTTGTAAGCTCACCAGTATTATTGGGAACTTACCCAAAATTGTTTGCAAAATTGGCCAACGGAATACAACAACATGCACAAGTATGGATCAATATTTGGAATGCTCAAGATTCTACATCTATCAAAAATTATATGCAAAGCTTAGATATGCCACTTACCAATTATCGCTTTTTCATTAACCCTGGAAACTCGTTCTGGTACAGAGATTGCGGCCCTGTTGCATTCTATTATGGCGATCAAGATAGTATCGGGTTTGCTGATTTTGAATACTATGGCGGACGCCCAGAAGATGATAAAATTGCAATTAGAATAGCAGAACAAACAGGATATAAGGTTTTTACGAATACTATTGAGTTTGAAGGTGGAAATATTTTAGTAGATGGTTTAGGTACATTATTTACTACTGATGCGGTATATAGCTTAAACCAAGACCAATATGGTCCTTATGTAATGACCGCTAATAATACGTTGTCTTATATCCAAAAAACACCCCTAACGGATGGACAAGTTGACGATTCGTTAACCCATTTAATGAACCTCGAAAACTGCGTAGTACTTCCCGCACTAAGATACGACGGTGGAACAGGCCATATTGACCTTTATGTAGATATGTGGGACGAAACCACTATGGTTTCAACAAAACACCCAGATGTAATGAGCCACTTGTCTGATCCAATAATAGTTCAAGAAAATATAGAATTAATGACCAATATGGAGAGTGCATTCGATGGGTCTAACTACTACAGTACCTACATTCCACTTCCAGCAAAAAATAATGGAAGCTGGTACTCTTCTCAAAACGAATACCACTCACAATACACCCGTTCGTATTCGAACCACACATTTGTAAATGGTGCTATTATGCAGCCCGTTTTTTACGATGAAACAATGTCGGGTACGGCAGCTGGCGACATTGAGGGAGAACTTCATGCACTACAAGTAATAAGAGATTGTTACCCAGGATATGAATTAGTAGAAATTGATGTTAGAGATTTTGACGGATTCGGCGGCGCTATTCACTGTATTACTAAACAAATTCCAGCTGAAAACCCATTAAGAATTTATCACGACCCAATTCGTTGGTCGAATAGTTCGGTTCTTCCTACTTATAGAGCTATTATTCAAAATAGAAGTGGCATCGAAAGCGCAACATTCTATTACAAAAACAAAAGTGCTACTACTTGGAATGAGATGGCTTTAACTAATCAATCTGATAATATGTACACGGTTGACCTTACCCTTCCTGAAACCCCTAGAGATACTTTAGTTTATTACTTTAGTGCCACCTCTAACAATGGGAAAACCTTAACGAAACCAATGACAGCTCCAAATGGTTACTATTCAACAGTATATGGTTCGGAAGTTAATGGTTTAGGAGTGAATGATCCTTACGCAGTAGGAATAGCATCTTTTGAAATGGAAGAATTTGCCGCAATTGGACAGTTTTACCCTAACCCTGCCACTACAGAGGCGCATGTAACCATACCAGCAGACTTAACCCAAACACTCAATGTAAAAGTGGTTACCACTAAAGGACAAACAGTTTACAACGGTGAAATAGCAGCAGGCGAAACCAACTTCAAATTAAATACTAGTAACTTACGTGCTGGTGCATATTGGGCGGTATTCTATTACGGAAACCAATCGGTAGCTCGTAAAATAGTAGTTGTAAAATAACAAAAGTTTTATAATCCCAAAAATAAAAGTAGAGACGATGCACACATTGTCTCTGCTTTTTTTTATACACCCTCAAATTTGAAATTATATAAGAATTAATTAGCACTTTCACAATATTTAAACCAAAGATAATGTTAGTTAGTAGGGGTTTATTTATAAGTGCTGATCCCCCTTAATAAACACATGAAAAAAAGATATACTGTACTAAAAAAACTTTTTCCCATAAAAGAGGTCTTCAAAACTTTCCCCTGCGAGTTGCTCTTTTATTTTACTGTTTTTTTAAAACTTTGTTATGATTTGTTAGTAGATAATGTAGAATTCATACCTCATAATTTTACAGATTTTATATTAATATTGTCTCTTTTCTACGTGGCTAATCATTTAACTAAAAAAAAGAAAAGCCGTATTCTCTATTTTATCTTGGGGGGTATCTTCTCGGTTATTAATTTTATTCCCTCCATTATCAATAATGTATATGATTATCTCTCTGAAAGTTATTTGAGTTTTTCTCACCATCCCATACTTTCATTAGTGTTAGCGTTCTCATTATTTTTGTTAACAAGAGGGAGTTATAAAAACGAAGATTTTATAAGCGATTTCTACAAGTATTCAAAAGCGGTCCTATTATTCATCATCTTTTTTGTTTTTATAAATTTGGGCACCCTTTTGTTGTTATATATATTCGAAAATCAGCAGAATAATGTTACAAGTGTCACCCTTTGTTTCAATTTCTTTGTGTTTTTTCCACTTGTTTTTTATACACTTTTATATCAAATGTTTCGAGAAGAGCTACATTTTAAAACAATAACGATTGTAGGAGAGTTCCTTATCCATTTTCTGCTGCCTTTGCTAACATTTTTAGTTTTTTTTATTTTGTTGGCCTTCGCCTTAATTTCACTATTTACTACAAATTTCTTTTCCTATAGTAGTTTTGTATTCTGGATCCCTATATGCATAACCCTCTTCTATTGGATAAAAGCAGCACGCACATTTATAGAAAGGGAACATAACATGTTCGACCCTGTTTTTAAATATATGGGCTGGGTATGTTTGCCTCTTATTCTACTCTATTGGGTGTCGATAAATTTCTGGATTGCAGAAGATAGCGTTACAGCATGGAATGTAATTATGATTTTTAACGGGGCCGTGATGACTTTGTGGGTAGTAGCAGATTTAACACGAAAAGGATATAACTACTACACCCTTTTTTCGGTGGTAGCAGCCCTTTGTTTAGTAATGACTTTTATTCCATTTTTCAATCCAACTTTCATTACTATAAATTTTTTTATTAATTAATTTTATTAAATTTTTAAATAAAAATTTAATTAATATAAATTAAAATTTTAAAAAAATAAAATAATATGCCAACCCTCTCGAATTAAATAATGCTAATGTTACATCGAGGCAATGGTCTCAAGCCGTAGAACTGTTAGATACGACTGAGCAAGACGATTTGTCGCGCTCCATTCAATACCTCGAGCATCACGATTTATATGTGCCTACTGTTATTGAGAAAGAAGGAATTCATATCGATAATTTTAAAATACTTGTTCGTTGGACGGAGGAAAGAAAACCGTATAAAAAATTCTGG
>CAYJOY010000101.1:0-7503 GCA_964371885.1 uncultured Lentimicrobiaceae bacterium
CTCAACACGTCTACAATAGCGAAACAAAGTGCTGCACTAAAGTTCCCTGCATACTCCCGTTTTAACACTTCACGAAATGAAAAAGGGACATTTCCTTTTTTAAACTTTGTGAAATTCGGGATAAAAGCTGGCACCTTCATAGACCAATCGACATAAACTTGCCCAAACTTTTTCTCTAAAAACCGCTCCTCAGTAAACATAATTCTCTCATAATAAACCCAATAAAGAAGGGAAACTATAATAAAGCACGAAACGCTTCCAAGGAAAATCAATATTCCTGCCCACATAAGGTAATTACCTACATAAAGCGGGTGCCTCACAGTTGAGTAAACGCCCGTTGTATTGAGAGTTTCTGCTACTTGTTTTTCTCTATTTCTACCAGAGGTCCCACGCGGGGTTGTGCCTACAATGTAGGCACGAAAAGCAATACCCAGCAGGGTTATCACAGCACCTGTAACCCCTAAAATCAACTCTGCATTTTCGCAGTTTTCTAACCACGAAAAATCGGTGAAATATAAATATGGAACTCCTATTAGAAACACCAACAATGGAATTTGTCCTCTGTAGCGAAATAGCTTCTGCCCGTTGGTTTCGAACGAATGTAATAATGCCATTTCTCTTACTTTATTGGTTCAATATAAACATCAACTTCCACCCCTTCTTCTATCTCAAAGGTAGTTTTACCCAATTGCGATACGTTCTCAACAATATTAAATTGCTGACACAAAGTCTCCGATTTGATATAATCTTCAAACTGTGCAAATGCTTTATCTGTTTCTTGGTTGTTTTGTAGTGTAATAGCAATATTATCTGTCACTTCTAGCTGATTATCTTTACGGTAATTCTGAATTCTATTTACTAATTCGCGAACATAACCTTCCTCTTTCAGTGCCTCAGTGATAGTGATATCTAGTGCCACTGTTAACGCACCTTGATTTGTAACTACCCAACCTGGAATATCTTCCGCAAAGATCTCAACGTCAGAGATTAGTAATTCCACAGGCTCATTTTCTATAGTCATTTCAAATTTACCCTCTTTCTCTATTTGGGCAATATCTTTTTGCGAGAAGTTAGCTACTGCGGCAGAAATCATTTTCATAATTTTCCCGTATTTTGGTCCTAATGTTTTAAAATTAGGCTTTATCTTTTTCACCAAAACACCTTCACTATCTTCTATAAAGTCAATCTCTTTTACATTTACCTCGTGCAATATCAATCCTTTTACTTTTTCAATTTGCTCAATAAAATTAGAGGTTTCCATTACTGGAATCATAATCTTACCGAGTGGTTGGCGTACGCGGATGTTTGTTTTCTTACGTAACGACAATACCATGGAACAAATTTGTTGTGCTAATTGCATTCTTTCCTCCAGCGCTTTGTCTATTTGCGATTTATCGACTGCAGGATAGTCTGATAAATGTATTGACGAAACATTTTCTTTGTTGGCAACATTATTCAAATCGAGGAAAAGTTTATCCATAAAGAAAGGGGCAATTGGAGAAGCTATTTTCGCTATGGTTACCAAACAGGTGTATAATGTTTGGTATGCAGATATCTTATCTTCGCTATATTCACCTTTCCAGAAACGACGGCGGCAAAGTCTAACATACCAGTTACTTAATTTCTCATCTACAAATTGCTGAATATCGCGACCAGCTCTCGTAGGTTCATATTCTGCATAATGAGTATCGCACGACTGTACCAATGTGTACAACTCCGACAATATCCAGCGATCTATTTCAGGACGTTTGTCAATGGCAATATCTGGCTCGCTATAGTTAAACCCATCAATATTTGCATATAACACAAAGAAACTGTAGGTGTTATATAATGTTCCGAAGAATTTACGTTGCACTTCTACGATACCCTCCTCATCAAATTTTAGGTTATCCCATGGTTGCGCATTGGTAAGCATGTACCAACGGGTAGCATCGGCACCGTATTTTTCTATCGTTTCGAAAGGGTCTACACCATTCCCTAGGCGTTTCGACATTTTATTCCCTTTTTTGTCTAATACTAGTCCATTAGAAACCACTGTTTTATAGGCAACATTATCAAATAACATCGTAGCAATAGCATGCAATGTAAAGAACCAACCGCGTGTTTGATCTACCCCTTCCGCTATGAAGTCGGCTGGGAATTTCTGTTCGAAAAGTTCCTTGTTCTCAAATGGATAATGCCACTGACTATATGGCATAGCGCCACTATCGAACCACACATCTATAAGATCCGTTTCACGAGTCATTTTTTGCCCAGATGGGGAAACTAAAAATATATCATCTACGTATGGGCGGTGAATATCTATTTTTGCATAGTTTTCTTTAGAAAAATCGTTAGGAACAAACGCTTTATAAGGATTTTCATTCATAACGCCAGCCTCAACCGCTTTTTCAATTTCGTTGTATAGCTGTTCTATTGAACCTATACATATTTGCTCTTTTCTATCTTCTGTTGTCCAAATTGGGAGAGGCACACCCCAAAAACGGGAGCGTGAGAGATTCCAGTCTACCAAGTTTTCTAACCAATTTCCAAATCTACCCGTACCTGTAGCAGCCGGTTTCCATGTAATGGTCTCATTGAGTTCCAGCATTCTTTTTTTGTAATCGGTAGTTTTTACAAACCACGAGTCTAATGGATAGTATAACACAGGTTTATCTGTACGCCAGCAGTGTGGGTAGTTGTGGGTATACTTCTCTATTTTGAAAGCCTTACCTTCTAACTTCAACCAAATCGCGATTTGTACATCTAACGACTCGGCATGCTTTTCTGTCTCTTTTTCATAATCAGATTTCACATATCGTCCTGAAACTGTTGAATATAAATCAATATTTACACTATTTTTCACAAACGATTCTTCTAAATCTTCTATTTTATAGAATTTCCCAGTTCTGTCAACCATTGGCTGTCTATTTCCTTGTTGATCTACCATTACTAATGGAGGGACACCAGCTTCTTGTGCTACTCGTTTATCGTCGGCACCAAAAGTAGGAGCAATATGTACAATACCTGTACCATCGGAGGTGGTTACATAATCGCCTGCAATTACTCTAAAAGCCCCTGGCTCTGGGGTGATATATGGGATGAGTTGTTCGTATGAAATGCCTACTAATTGCGCACCTAACACTTCGCTCAATACTCTAAATGGCACTTGCTTATCTCCTTTTTGATACTCGTCGAAAGGGACTTCACTATTTTTTTCTGGGAAATGTGCATTTAACAAATCTTTCGCTACAATATAGAGTGCTTTCTTTCCAGTATATGGATTATAAGACTCTACCAATGCGTAGGTTATTTTCATCCCTACCGCTAATGCTGTATTGGAAGGGAGGGTCCAAGGAGTGGTTGTCCATGCCAAGAAGAATGCTCCGTCATGATCACCACAAAGGGTATTTACATTTTTACAGAAATCATTTTTCATCGAATCATCTGTAAATTGCATCTTGAACTGAGCTACGATGGTGGTATCTTTTACATCTTTGTAACAACCAGGGAGATTAAGTTCATGCGAACTCAAACCTGTACCAGCAGCTGGCGAATAAGGTTGGATGGTATATCCCTTATAAAGCAAACCTTTTTTGTACAATTCTGATAACAGGTACCAAACGGTTTCAATATATTTATTATCGAAAGTGATATATGGATCTTCCAAATCGACCCAATATCCCATCTGTTTCGTAATTTCGTCCCACATATCTTTGTATTTCATCACCTCACTGCGGCACGCTCGATTGTACTCTTCAACCGTTATTTTTGAACCAATATCTTCCTTGGTAATTCCTAATGTTTTCTCTACCCCTAACTCTACTGGGAGCCCGTGTGTATCCCATCCACCTTTACGACTAACGTACTTTCCTTTAAGAGTTTGGTAACGGCAAAACAAATCTTTAATAGCTCTGGCCATTACATGGTGAATACCTGGAGTACCGTTAGCTGAAGGAGGACCTTCGTAAAAAACAAACTCTGGGTTTCCTTTTCTTGAGTTCAAACTTTTTTCAAAAATATCATTCTCTTCCCAATATTTTCTTATTTCTTTACTAATTAACGAAAGGTTAAGACCTTTGTACTCAGGATATTTATTCATTTGTTTCACATTTAAATTACAACCTGCGAAGATAAACTATTTTTTGTTGTAAACGTCATAAAAAAAGCAGTAAAAACAGACATGTATCCAAGCTTCTCTCCAACCCTTTTTAATGAGACTTTGGCGATGAACTGTTTTTACTACTTTAAAGAGCAACTCACACGAAAAATAACGCGTTCCTAAAAAAGTTTTGTGGATTTCAATTATTAACTATCTTTACTTCTACTTTTTTACTTTCCGTAATGAGTTGCATAATATATACCCCTTTTGCAAAATTAAAGGGAGAAGTCCATGAATCTGACAGATTCAAACGGCGGAGTTGCACTTGTCCTTGTAAATTATACAGTATCAATTCTTTTACACGGACATTGTTATGATTATTCACATACAATGTATTATCATTTATAAAGACGCTGAAATTATGGCTTTCAGATTCGTTCTCAGTAATAGATGACGGCGGTGCATCGGTAACAAATTCTATTTTATCGGACTCATACTCGTCTCCGTCGCACACTACTACAAGCCATAATAAATAATTCGTTAACGATGCTAATTCATATTGTGTATAGATAAAATTGCTCATCCCATCGCCTTGCTGAAACTCTGATAATAGATATGTAATGTCTATCTCGTTAACATTAGGTTCATTTTCGCCCTTGTATTTTAGGAGAAACTGAGCTTCTAAATCTGTTGGATATGACCATTCCAATATTGCAAAATCCCTTCCAACACCTGCAACTTGTAAGTCGTTCACAGATCTACATGGTATTATTGTTGTAGTATCCACATTAGTTCTATTCGTAACTTCTCCTATCACCGATAGATCGAAGTCTGTGTTATTGAGATGTGGGATATACCAAGTGCCTGTTGCCGAACTTGCGCCGTATGGAATTATTCTAAAATAAACGACGCTCTGAATATTTGAAAAAGAAGTTTGAGGTAGTACAACAGATTCGGCAGTTGCAGATGTGGTTGATGGAAAAAGGATTGTGGAAATAGTTTCATAGCTATTATCATCGAAACTATATTGTATTAGCGCTTCCGATGGCCCAGTCCCTGAGCGTCGGTAGTTCATTCTTATTTCTCTTATATTCAGTGCCATTGTATCTATTGGCGATAAAGAGAATTGGGCATAGTAAGGGCCACCATCTGAAGTATTAGCTACAAAATTTCGACCTCCCCACGCATCTGATAAGCCCGAAGCACTCGTGTTGAAATTTTTGGTTAAACTAGCCGCCGCTACAGAATCGTTAACATGAGTGGGAGGAAGTACAGAATCGCCATAGTTATTCTGTTCTAACATAGACCACCCTACCAATATTTCATCATAGTTCAAAACAAGCTCCGTAGTTACCACCTCTAACAACTCACTTTCGTAGTCGTAACCTTCGCAAGTAACCAACACTTTTATTTCGTAATCGGTAAGTTGGTCAAGGTTTTCTAAAGTATACGTATAGTTGCTCGCAGTCGTATCTGAGTACATCAAAATTTCCTCATATACAAGCGGGATACGCCCCCACAATACCTCCGTAGCTTTCTTATACTCAACAATAAAGGTTTGGGACAAATCATTATCATATTCCCAAGAAAAGGTTGTTGTTGTTGGACGGGAGACTTCGCTTCTTAAATTTGCCACGGGAGTGCAAGGCATTGAGATAGTAGTATCTTGTTGTAATTCTGAGGAGACTTCGCCTTTTAGCGACAAATCGAACGCTGCCTCCTCAATATGAGGGATGTACCAAGTTCCCGTTGTAGAGGTAGCCCCATAAGGAACTACTCGAAAGGTAACCATCTCATCTATGTTGGAGAATAAATGCGGGGGGAGTGTTACGGGCGGTAATTCGGTTGCTACAGTTTCTTCAAAAAACAAATGAGTGACAGTTCGAAAGGTATCGCTATCTATACTATATAATAATAGTGCTGCATTAGGTCCCGTTCCTGAACGTCTATAGTTCAAGGTGAGCTCATTTAAAGTAAAATAGAGTGTGTCTACTGGCGAGATAGAAAACTCGAAATAGTATGGACCACCCTCAGAAGTATTAGCAGTAAAATTTCGACCTCCCCACGCATTCGATAAAGCCGAGGTGCTCGTGAGAAAGTTCTTGGTTAAATTACTAGCTACAATAGAATCATTCGTAAATGATGGCGATAAAATAGTATCACCATAGTTATTCTGTCCTAACATCGACCAGCCTACTAAAGTCGATTGTCCAGAAAGCGAATTAAAAATGAATAAAAATAAAAGTAAGCTATTGACCTTAATAAATAAATGTGTCTTCATCATTGAGAATTTATAAATATAGTACACAAAAAAACATCTACCTTGCGCGCTTATTTCGATGAATTTCTACGACAAAGATAATGT
Organism: uncultured Lentimicrobiaceae bacterium; assembly: GCA_964371885.1. Taxonomy (GTDB): domain Bacteria; phylum Bacteroidota; class Bacteroidia; order Bacteroidales; family WCHB1-69; genus CAYJOY01. The sequence goes on from CAYJOY010000101.1 coordinate 6,447, forward strand.
TTTTATTTTATCAAACATCAATAAAATCCCTTTTATAAAAATTTTATTCTACTGTATTTCAAAACATTACATTTTACTGTCATTATTTTTATTATGTACATTATTAGCTACTAATTACACTAAAAAATGGCTTAAAATTACATATTATATAAAAAAGGTTAAAATTGGCTAGGAAAAACTGCTATTTTGAGCTCATTTTCTTGGAAGAAATTTCGGAGAAAATTGGCAAATTATTACAAAAACTTAATATTTCTTTCTTTCAAGAAGAAATTTGGGTCAGAAAACTCTGAAAAGCGCATCTCTTTCAGCCATCAATTTTCGATGTTTTCGCAGAAAAACACCAAAATGCTCCGAAAAAATCACGCATTTTTTTGAAAAAAAATCACAAAAATTCATATCAACCTAACAATCAGAGAAATAAAATTTTCATTTTTTAACTCATCGTATTGTAAAATCCTATATTTTTGCACCCGTTAACCAATCAAGGTTCGGTAGTTCAGTTTGGTTAGAATACGTGCCTGTCACGCACGGGGTCGCGGGTTCGAGTCCCGTCCGGACCGCAAAAAGCTCAAACGATAAGTTTGGGCTTTTTCGTTTTTACAAACTCACTAAACGCAACTCTTACGCTTTTTATTTTATCAACCTGTAGTTTATATCAAATAAAAACGTATTTTTGCAAACTCTATGTAGTAGTAACGCTTACAATTGGAACATTTTCAATTTTGCTACTTCGAAAGTGAACAAGTTATATTAACTCTTACATATTTATTATCTTTTATGGAATACAAATGCTACACCCTTAATAATTTTAAAAAGCTCCCTGAAATTACGTTGTTAACGAACTTATAAATTGGGACAATTTACCTAACGACCCTATGTTTACGCTCACTTTTCCTCGAAAAGGGATGCTTGACGATGATGATTACACCCAACTTGAACAATTACTCAGAGAGAATGCAAGTGAAGATGTTATTAACAATTTTGTCAATAACATTCGCACTCAACTCAACCCTAACCCTGCTGGACAAAAAGACAATGTTCCCTATTTAGACGACAT
>CAYJOY010000102.1:0-4060 GCA_964371885.1 uncultured Lentimicrobiaceae bacterium
CAGAGAATGCTCCCGAGTATCATATTGCATGTGCAGGTTCACTGTTGGGAGTAGCTATGAGCCGTGGGGCTTCATTTCCCGTTGGCAAGGTGGAGTTCTTACATATTTACCCCCTTTCATTTATGGAATTTTTGGCTAGTGCCGATAAGCAACTGTATGATTATGTGCAAGATGTTAAGAAAATTGAGCCTATTCCCGATATTTTCTTTAATCGCTTACTTGATAAATTTAAGATGTATTTTATTTCAGGGGGTATGCCAGAGGCGGTACATGAACTTTTGGAAAGTGGCGACATTGCCAATGTGCAAAAGATTCTTCAAAATATATTGAATGCCTACGCCTTAGATTTTAGTAAACATGCAGACAATAGAGATGTTACAAAAATTTCGTATGTATGGCAATCGCTCCCTTCACAGTTGGCGCGCGATAATAAAAAGTTTATATACAAGGTGGTAAAACCTGGGGCTCGTGCGCGAGAATATGAGGATGCGCTCGGTTGGCTCGTAAATGCTGGGTTAATTCACCGCGTAAACCAGTGCACAAAGCCAGCGCTGCCTCTTTCGGCTTACGATGACCTCAGTGCTTTTAAAATCTATTCATTGGATGTGGGACTTCTCAGACAGCAATCTCGCCTTGCTCCTAGCGCAATCACTGAGGGCAATCGGCTTCTTACCGAATTTAAAGGGGCACTTTCCGAGAATTATATTCTTTCGAGTTTGGTGCGAGAATATGAGGATGTGCCCCGCTACTGGACATCGGGTAATCAAGCCGAAATTGATTTTATACTCCAAGTAGAGAACCATATAATCCCCATTGAGGTGAAAGCTGACGAAAATGTGATAGGAAAGAGCATGACACGCTATCGAAAAGAATTTGAACCCAAACTGAGTGTGAGATATTCGTTGAAAAATCTAAAACAAGAGGGCACTCTAGTTAATATCCCTCTCTTTTTAGCCGACATCACTCCGCGCATTATAGAGATGACGGGTGAATTTTAGTGCTGCATGTAAAAAAATCCTCCCAAATAAAACCGTGCCAACTTTTAAATTCTTCCTATTTTTTTATAATTGTTTTTGTAAATGATTGAAAATGAGTGTGTTTTTTTTTTTTTTTGAACAATGGTATACCCTTTGTTTTTGTAGAAAACTTTTTAGTAACTTTGTGGCGGCAATATCTTAAAATGTTATACCAAAAACGCTTAACTAATCATTCAATAGTAACCAATACCCTAGCAGATGAGAAATTCCTTTACCCTAAATTTTCAAAAGCGCATCCTTATAGCTTTTTTGTTTTTCTTCGCATCCTTACCGCTTCTAGCCCAGGAGCTAGATCCAGCGTGTGGCATTTGCTTTTCACGAGATGTGGAGGCGAAAATCCCTATAGAATCTTGTCAATATGCGGTGAATTACCACTTTACCATTCAATACGAATTTGAAGATTCGATGCGTATAGCGGTAGATACCCTTGTATTAGAGGTGGGTGAAACACATAATAAGTTCACCAGTGTTACTTCAGAAAGGGAAGATAGTGCTACGTTTTATCGTAGTCGTGATGGGGTGCGTTCAGATTATGGTGATGCCCTTAGATTGTATATGGATGTCTATACCGATAAAATAAAACAGGAGAGACGTGTGTTTCACCATTTTGGCGTGAACGATTATTTTTATAAAGAGAAAGTCACCCCTTTGCAATGGGAGATACTTGAGGAAAAAGAGACAATATTAGGATATAATTGCCAAAAAGCGAGAACTGAGTACGGTGGTCGCACTTGGTATGCGTGGTACACCGTAGATGTTCCCCTCAACTACGGGCCGTGGAAACTAAATGGCCTGCCCGGTCTTATTCTCAAAGCCGAAGATGCCGATGCCATTTTTACTTGGAAAGCGATAGGGGTTGAAGAGCCTAAAAATAGAACTATTTACCAATATACAAGTGAAGATTATAAGAAAATATTGGATAATGAGCATAATCGCTACCAAGAGCGCGAGGTGAGCCGTAAAGCTATGGATAAACTTTGTAAGCGCCGTTGGTTAGCCTTCGATGTAATGCTTACCGTTGAGAGTAGAGGCCAAGCTACGATAATGAAAGATGGAGTGAGTGTGGCAGAAAATAAAATTATCCCCGATGGCTTTTACCCACAGTTTGAAATTGAGTTTGACAAGAAGTAATGGGTTTGGCATGATTTACATGATTTACAAGATTTTATAGTAACAATAACATGAAAAATTAACAATTCCCACAACCCCATAATTAAGCATTAAGAATTAAAAATTAAGCATTAAAAAATAAATAGTATGGAAAAGAAAAGGATGAAAAAAAGAACCCGTACGCTATGGCGTAGTATTAATGTGGTATTGTTATTGTGCATTGGGGTATCGCTCATGGCGCAGATGCCACGGGATGTTCAAGCTAAAGTAAAAATAGAGGATGCGAAATATAGGATTGCCTATAGCTTTGTAATTCGCCCCGCTATAGATGAAAATCCGCAAGAAAGATGCACCGATACCATGATGCTGCAAATAGGAACCAATACCCAAAAATTTTATAGTGAAACTTCAGAAAGAATGGATAGTTCAGCATATATAACGCTTAAGAATAATCCCGATGAACCATTGATATTTAGGATAGAAGAGGGAACTATTCGATTATATATGGATGTTTTAACGCGCAATACGAACAAAATCCGTAAGGTGAATTGTAGAATTCATGACACCGATTATTTTTACAACGAAGAGGTGCAACCACTAACTTGGGAAACATTGCCCGAAACGGAAGTGGTGATGGGGTACACTTGCCAAAAAGCGCAATGCTCGTATGGTGGCCGCATCTGGTATGCATGGTATACAGCCGACATCCCCCTAAATTATGGCCCTTGGAAGTTGGCCGATTTGCCAGGGCTGATCCTAAAAGCGCAAGATGCCGATACTATTTTTTACTGGCAAGCCTTCAGTATTGAACAGCCTGAAAATATGGCTATTTATGAAAATGATGCCAAGTATGACATGCCTGACCTAGGGAAGATTTCACCATACAAAGAACGTGAAGTGACCATGAAAGAGATGGATAAACTTTGGAGAAGGAGATGGTTAGACCCTAAAGTTAACTTTATTGGACTACAAGGGGGTGAAATTACTACCTATAGACCCGATGGTACAGTAGAGACAAAAATTGTTGAAACCACACTCCCCGACGGTTTTTATCCGCAGTTTGAAACCGAGTTTAAAGGAAAAAAGTAAATAGTAAACATGCATAAATGTGAAAGAAAGAATTTCGTTATGCTGAAAAAAATACTCCTTTTAATATTTACTATTGGTAATATAGGTATGGTGTTGGCGCAAATACAAATTGCGGGTACCGTTACCGAGCGGCTCACGGGTAAACCTGTGGCAAAGGCTAATGTCATTATAGAAGATTCAGCGCGAAAACTGATGCAAACCTATACCGTAACCGACCTTTCTGGGAACTTTTTTTTAGAATATAACGGTGCAAAAGTGCCGCTGCGCATTGTGGTTACAGGAATTAATGTGGAGAAGTATGAGCAGGTAATTGCCCCAAAATCTCAAACGCTTCCCATAAAAATACAACGCAAAGTAATGGAGCTGAAAGCGGTAATAGTACATGCCAGTGGTCCCGCCATTTCGCGCACCAACGATACCCTTATTTACGACGTAGCACAATTTATGGATGGCAACGACCAATCGATTGAAGAGGTGATTAAAAAGATGCCTGGAATGCGAGTGGATGAAGATGGAACCATCTACTATAAAAACGAACGCATCTCCCATTTATACATTGAAGGGTTAGATATGATGGGAGGAGGGTATGCCGAAGTGTCCCGCAATTTAAATCCCGAGAAGGTGAAAAAGGTAGAGGTGTACGAATCGCATCAGCACAAAAAGGTGTTGCGCAATAAAAGGAGCGGGGAGGCGCCAGCCATTAATTTACAGTTGCAAGATTCGGTAAAAGGGGTGTGGTCGGGAAGTGTGTACGGAGCACTGGGCTACCAACCATTGATGGGAAAAGCGGAAGGTGATCTCATGTTCTTCGGCAAAAAGTTTCA
>CAYJOY010000102.1:4070-7428 GCA_964371885.1 uncultured Lentimicrobiaceae bacterium
TATAGCTACAATAACGTAGGAGACAACAACGACATCTTTTCATTCTTGGGAGGAGGGGATGCTTCTTTATATTCCCCTATCTCTATCATAAAACCCTCTACACCCTCTCTTCCGGCAAAATATTATCTCAATAATAATCTCCATAAAATATCTACGAATGTATTGTTTAAAAATAAAAAAGATAATGAGATAAGAGCCAATGTAAATTATGCGCACGATGCACAACACAGCGAAGGGGTGTCGCAAACTATCCATTATGTGGATGTAACCGCTCCCATTGTGATTAGCGAATCTATTTATGCTGCCAACGAAAGCGATCAATTAGATGTGAAGTTAAACTTTGAGTCGAATCATAATAAACGGTACCTTAGAGATGAGGTAACCATAATGGGGGTAAAAGAACATGAGTATGGGTATTTGTTGCAAGATAATACACAGATAGATCAAGATTTAATAGCCCCCAAAATTTCGCTAACCAATTCATTGTGGGGCAATATCCCCATGGGTAAAAAAATGATGTTAGACCTCGACTCCGATATAGCGTTTGCCTCTTTTTCAAACACGTTGCAGGTGAGCCCCATGGCTTTTCAGTTGCCGCTGCTTACTGCCACCGATGCGGCACAACAAAGCTACTACACTACTAAACTCTCTACCCAAAATAGTGTAAGAACCTTTTATACCCATAAACGATGGAGCTATGGTGTGAATGCGGCGCTGAACACCCTGCACCAAGTGATAGAAACCTCATTAGCACCCCTCTCCGAAACAGAAACATTACTGCCCACTGCCGATTCGTTGCAAAACAATATGGTTTGGTCGCAATACAACGTAGTGGTGGGGCCCAGTATTCGTTATAGAAAAGGGGATAAATTCAACTTTTCTGTTGCATTAAATGTGGATATGCAGTATTTACAAATGGACGACAGAGTGGTTGATACTCGCATCAACGATGCGCGGGTATTGTTAGCCCCTAACGCATACATTAAAGGAAATATAGGGTACGACTTTGGTTACACCTTATCGGCCAATTACATGGAAACGTATGGCAGTGCCAACGATTTTTACTCCGGATTCATTATGGGCAATTACCGCGACCTTTCGAAAAAAGGGGGTGAGCTGAGTCATAATAAAATGCAAAACTACTCCTTCTCTTTCGATTACGACAATGTACTCTCGGTAGTTTTTGCACAGGTAAAGGGTAGCTATTGGCATAATTGGAGCAGCCTTACTTACGGTGTCGATTATGATGGCGTCCTCTCCTACGTGCACACCTACATTCGTCCCAACACCTCGCAGGGGGTGCAATTGGGTGCCGACTTCAGCAAAGCACTCAATCCGCTTCGCACTACTCTTAAACTCGACTTTGACTGGCGTCTATCGTGGTCTGAAATTATAAGACAAGAGTTGGTATTACAGAACCAAAACACCACTCTAACCCCTGCATTAGGGTTTATTACCAAATTCAATAAAAGAATCTCCTTCGATTACAAAGCGAGTTACAATATAGGAAGGAATAGGGTAGGGGAGGAAGAGCCCGCGCAACCCATTCACACCCTAAATCAGGATGCTACGCTCCTTTTTGAGTTTAAAAACGGATTGACTTTCACCGTTAATTGCGACCATTTTTACAACAGTTACGTGGAGTCCGAACAAAGGAATATGGTGTTCCTCAACGCGATGCTTCGCTATAAATACAAAAAGTTTAACTTTACCCTCGATGCGCGCAACCTTCTCAATACCGACAGCTATGTCAGAGTAAGCTACACCGATATTTCCTACTACTACTACACGTATGACCTAAGACCAGTGGGCGTGTTGTTAGGGGTGAGTTATAAGTTTTAGGCAGCGGCTTGCTAAAAATGTATTTTCCAAATCCCTTTTGCTACTTTAGCCATTTTAGCCTGCCGGTCATTAATGCTTTGACTGTTCCACTCTTCGTACAAAGTAGCAATTGCTTTTGTTTCCTGAAAACTTGATTGTTGATACACTTCTTTTTTCTGTTGGTAGGTGCAATTTCCAAGATTCTGGTTAAGCTTTTTTTCCAATATGCACATATTTCCGAGTCTGTAAATCATTCGTTCTACATCATCTATCTCAAAATTCCAAGTATTGTTGGGGTTTTGAGCTAAAATATGCTCTATCGTATCTATATCGCCAGAGGTGTGCAAAGTCCTGCCTCCATTATTGAGTTCTATTTTTGATAGTATGTATTTAATAATTTTATTATTGCGAGAGTTTTCAAGGAATTGTTTGTTGATAAATGCCCCCGTAAATTCACTATCTTCAATATATACTTTTCTGAGCGTTGCTTTGTCGTATATTTTATTAATGCTAATGTACATAGCTGCCTCATTGTATACCCTTTCAATATCGTTAGGGTTTTTCCCACAAATAACATTATATCTAAAACTGATAACTATTACATCTTTCAATACCTCCGCAAACGTAATTTTGTCAAGACATTTGTTAGAAACCATAAGCAATGGAAATGCTTGTTTTATGCCAAATTGTTTTAATAAAGCAATTTGCTCTTCAATTAATTTGTCGTTTTCCCAATATTCGTCATTAGGATTTTGTAACGCCATGTATACATCGCTGTATGCAATCATTTCGTTAATAAGTGCAAAAACTTGTTTGTCGGCTGTAATACTTTTTCTAATCTCTTTAAATAGCTCATTTTTTCTAATAGTTTTGTTCTTTGCATTCCAAAAATATCTGATAAAATCTGGGAGTTTCTCTTCTTTTACATTCGAGGTTAATTTCACCCACTTCTCTTCCAAATCATTAATAATACCAGCATGAGTACTGTTTTGATCTATTAGTGAGAACAAATAATTTTTAAGAAGATCAGAGGATGACAATTGTACACCACGTGCATTTAAGGTTTCAAATACTTTAAACGCATTCATCTCATCGCTCACAGTTATTACGGTAAAATATAAACTATTTACAAGTGTAGTAATGAATTGTGCATATTCTTCGCCCGTTGAATATTTGTTCTTAAGTTTATCTTCATAAAACTCAAAAGATCTTTTCATTAGTTTTTCGGTAGCTAAAATGCCACGCGAGCGTAGCTCCTCTAGTTTTACCACATAATCTTTATAATAGCCATTATTGTTTCTATTAAGGTGGAGTATATTATCATATTCTAACGAAATCGGGTTTTGAAAGCCTATATAAAATGTGGTTAATTGTTGAATTCGGGTAAGATTATTATCTACATCTATCCCTTTGTTAACTAGATTTTTTATAGCTTTAATAGCTGCTAAAATAATAAATGTGATAGTGGTGAAACGTTGTTGTCCGTCAATTATATAGTTTCTTTTCTCATCACTATTATTCTGCAATACTACATACC
>CAYJOY010000103.1:0-757 GCA_964371885.1 uncultured Lentimicrobiaceae bacterium
ATTATGTAACTACTACCGACGATGAGTTAGGAAGAAAGCATGTAATTGAGTTAGTAAGAGGTGCTTGTACCGAAAGAATATACCCTGTAGGGCGTTTAGACAAAAACACTACTGGTTTACTCCTTTTCACAAACGATGGCGACATGACCAAGAAATTGACTCATCCACGCCATAACATACAAAAAACGTATGCAGTTGAATTAGACAAAAACATTACTGCTGCCGATTTTAAAATGATAGCAGAAGAGGGTGTTGAACTACACGATGGATTAATGCAAGTGGATGATTTGGCATATATTGGAGACTCTAAAAAAGAGATTGGCGTTACCATTCACTCTGGTAAAAACCGAATAGTTCGTCGAATTTTTGAATCGTTAGATTATGAAGTTGAAAAATTAGATCGCGTGGTGTTTGCTAATCTTACCAAAAAAGATTTACCACGAGGAAAATGGCGTTTCTTAACAGATGCTGAAGTGAATATCTTAAAAATGATCAAAATTAAATCAATAGAAGATTAATATGTCTCAATACTTGTCTCGAAGTGCGAGTAAAATAACCACTCACTACTTACAACGGATGAAAAGCAGCGGCGAAAAAATTGCCATGCTTACCGCTTACGATTACTCCACGGCTAAACTATTAGATTTAGCTAAAATAGATATTATTTTGGTAGGCGATTCGGCGGCCAATGTGATGGCGGGCTACAAGACTACCCTACCCGTTACCCTCGATCAGATGATATACCACGCTGCTTCGG
>CAYJOY010000103.1:767-5234 GCA_964371885.1 uncultured Lentimicrobiaceae bacterium
TTCGGTAGTTCGTGGTGTAGAGCGGGCACTTGTGGTAGTAGACTTACCCTTTGGCACTTACCAAGGAAACTCTAAGATGGCACTAACCTCGGCTATTCGTATTATGAAAGAGACAGGCGCTGATGCCGTAAAAATGGAAGGGGGCATTGAAATTGTTGAAAGCATAGACAGAATACTCACTGCAGGGATTCCTGTAATGGGTCATTTAGGACTTATGCCGCAATCTATCAACAAATTTGGCACTTACACTGTAAGAGCAACCGACGAGAAAGAGGCCGAAAAACTCATCTCCGATGCTAAAGTTTTAGAAGAACACGGATGCTTTGCCATTGTATTCGAGAAAATACCTGCTGAACTCGCTACTCAAGTAACCGATCTGTTATCGATACCTACTATTGGTATAGGCGCAGGAGCTGGTACTAGCGGACAAGTACTTGTCTTTCACGATATGATGGGATATACTCAACAATTCTCTCCTAGATTTTTAAGGAGATACCATAATATGGGCGACGAAATCATCAATGCAGTATCGCATTATATTGATGATGTTAAGAAATGTTCATTTCCAAGCGAAAATGAACAATATTAACGGTTAACATCCATTGGCTTGTTAAACATAAAAAAACACCTATTTTCATTGAAAGATAGGTGTTTTTTTTATTTGTATTTTTTTTATTTATTCTCCAACCACTTAATAATCTCCTCATCGTTAGGGGTTACTCTAGGGCCATAGTGTTTATGTAAGGTCCCATCGGCATTGATTAAAAATTTATTGAAGTTCCACGAAACTTCATAATCGCCAACACCATTCAATTTTTTCGAGGTAAGCCATTCATAAATAGGAGCGATATCGTCCCCTTTTGCAGAAATTTTCGCCATCATTGGAAAAGTTACGCCGTAAGTAAGCGAGCAAAACGACTTTATTTCTTCATTTTTACCCGGTTCTTGTGCTCCGAAGTTGTTGGCAGGGAAACCAATTATTACCAACCCTTTGTCGCTGTATTTTTCATACAATGCTTGCAAGCTTTCGTATTGATTGGTGAAACCGCACTTGGAAGCTACATTTACAATTATTATTTTCTTTTCTTTTAATTCACTCATTTTGAATTTTTTACCATCAATAGTTTCAACGGTGTAGTCGTAAATAGATTTCGTTTGACCGTTTAGTTGCGGAATGGCGAATGCCAAGCAAGCCACTACAGATAAGGCTATCCATACTCTTTTTAATAGGTTACTTTTCATCATTTTTTTGTTTAAGTGATACATTATATTTATTTAAGTTTTTCGTCAAAGAATCAATTACAAAAGTAGCATTTATTTTTTAATATCCTCCATTTTAATTCCTTAAATCAAAAAAGAAATTCAGGTCCTAATATGGAAGAATAACTGTAACTCATTTTCGATAGTTCTCAATAGCTAATATATAAACACTCAGAGATTTAATGGAAAAATAAAAAAAAAATATGAAATTAGTTTTCTTCTAAAATTTTTACTATCTTCGCTGTTGAAAATTCAATAATTAAAAAAATAGAATTTTGTTGCATTTGCAATTTGAATTTACCTAATCAAGTCCAAAAGAAATGGGTTCACTTTTTTGCTTGATTATTTCATGATGAACCCTTTATATAAAGACAATAAATATGAAAAATTTTTATTTTTTCGCATCATTATTGATGTTGTTATCATTTTTACTATCAGCATGTTCAACGGGAAGTACCGCTAGCGTACAGAATGTTTCCGTTCCTCCTAATTCCTATATTATTGCTAATATTAATGTGCCACAAATGTTAGAGAAATCGGGGGGATATAAAGATTCAATTTTCTCTATCATAAACAATGAGGGTTTATCGAATATAGTAACTTCTCTCAACGAGCAAGCTTTGTTGTTTGTTACGCAAAATAATGTGGTGGGTATTTCATTGTCCAGCAACGAAATGATAGACAAAACCATATTAATGGAAGATTACACATGGATTCCCCTTCAGTTAGAGAACCCTGTTGATGGATTCGAATTGAGTTATGTTCAAACGGGTACAGAAAATATGCTCATGGCGGTTCATCCCGAAAGGCTAATATACTTATATGCAGACGAAGTAGAGGAAGCCATTAACGTAATGACGCCGCAACTAAGATGGGAAACCCTCATTGAGGCCTCTTTACTAGACTTATTGAATGGGAAAACACGAGCAGAAGTTTTTACACCAGATGAAATAAAAGAATTGAGCGCCGAACACGATTTTTCTTTTATAATCAACTCCACCGATTCAGCGCTATATAGTTTTGTTGAATCAGAGTTTGAAAACTATGATGTTCCAATGACTTACACTGCAATGGATGAGCCCACGATAACATTTACGGCCCTAAATTTCGAAAATGGGGAAATTAAGATGGTAGGGAAAGCATTAAGAACACCAAAAGAGCAACAAGAACTTATGAACTCATCGGCTGATCTATCAGGAAATATAAATGGATATGTGCAAGAAAACGCACAATTGTACACAGCAATTGCTACTCAATTGTTGGTACCAGTCTTCGATAGGTATCTAATTGAAGATGTGTTACCAGCAGATCAAATTGAGATAGCTAAAAAAGTATCCCATTCGTTAGAGGGCGATTTGGTGATTGCAGGAGACTTTAATATGTTAATTCCTAACTTAATTTTTGCCGTTGAAGTAAAAGATGATACTATTATAGAATTAATTAATCAACATTTCCCATTGGGAGAACCTATTGACGGATACGAAAATGTGTACAAATTCCAGCAAGCAGGTGTGGATTTCTACATAGGTGTTGCCAACAATATTTTCTTTGCCACTAATATTGAAGCTAGTTATCAAGCGCTTATGGCAGGTGAACCATTAGAGAAAAATGTGAACACATTGCCATATATGAAAAAATGTAAAGGCGATGCTGCGGCCATCTTTATTGCGTTGGAAGAAATTGTGAAAAACAACCCTTATTCAAAACAATTCAACGCTGTGCAATATCCTATGGTTAGCAAATTGAAAAGTATTGAATATGATATGATAAGCAAAGAAGAAGGAGAATTTTCGATATTATTGACCGAAGATGACATGAATGCCTTGGAGTTGATTTTACAAGAGGTTACCACAAAGCAATAACCATGCACTCCATCTCTTTACACTCATGTATCCCTAGTATATTGTCGGATATCCCCATACAATCTGAAGTTTGGGGAGCCTCTTACATGTTCAAAAAGGGAGAGCGCTATCTCATAAAAGGCGGTTCCGGAAGTGGAAAATCGTCATTGTGTAGTTTTATCATGGGGTATAGATCCGATTATGAAGGAGTAGTTGCTTTCGATAATAAAGAGATAGCGTCGTTTCACTCCTCGCAGTGGGAGCACCTGCGAAGAACGGCGCTATCTTATGTACCACAGGGGCTCATGCTTTTTGATACATTAACTGCTTTTGAGAACATACTCCTAAAAAATGAGTTAACACAACACAAAAATGAAACCTGGATATTGCAAACATTACAAAGGGTGGGGCTTGAAGGGCGAGAACACTTCCCTGTATCGAAACTCTCGTTTGGACAAAAGCAAAGGGTGGCCATTGTGCGCGCCTTATGTCAACCGTTCCATTTCCTCCTCCTCGATGAGCCTGTAAGCCACCTCGATGATGAAACAATTATCCTAGTCTCTTCATTATTAGAAGAAGAGGTGAATGCTCAAAAAGCGGGAGTAATAGCCGCATCTATAGGGAAAGAGATCAATTTCGCATATAACGATTGTTTAACTATTTGATGATGACTAAAATAGAAAAAATACTGTTAGAAGGGCGCTCCACTACAAGGCTCATACTCTTAACAATTACACAAACAGTGGGGTTTATCATTATATTCCTGTCGTTACAATTATTCTATGCTTTAAATTATAACGAGCAGCAAGAAGCGCAGCAAGAGTACATCATAATTACGAAAAAAGTGAACATGCTTCACACCTTTTTTTCATCTGATTCAGGTTTTAGTGCTCAAGATATTAAAAAGTTAGAACAAACAGAAGGAGTTGCTCATGTAGGAGCGTTCGCCGCGGGGAAATTTAAAGTGCAGGCTCGCGTAGGGATAGGAGATCGTGGAAATTCAATTATGACCGACATTTTTTTCGAATCGGTTGAAAAACAGTACCTTGATATAGATCTGCCAGATTGGCATTTTGTCCCCGAAAATAGGACTATTCCAATTATAGTACCACAAAACTATCTAAATTTGTATAATTTTGGTTTTGCACCAACCGTGGGACTACCGCGCCTCTCTAAAGAGGTAATTCAAAATGTTCCTATAAATATTACATTGTATAGTAATGAAGGAAAATCATTTACATATACTGGGAAAATTGCAGGTTTTTCCTCTCGTCTCAATACAATATTAGTACCTCAAGAGTTGATTGAGTGGGGTAATAGTAATCTTACTGATGGAAAAACATCGAACCCACAGCGACTTATAGTT
>CAYJOY010000103.1:5244-7124 GCA_964371885.1 uncultured Lentimicrobiaceae bacterium
CAACGCTCAGCGAGGAGGTGTTATCATATATAATAGAAGAAAACTATGAGTTAGAGAATTCCATTGTAAATTATTCGAAAGTGAACCGCATTGCTCGCATTGTTCTCGGCTCAACCTTTATAATAGGGGGGATTATTGCCAGTTTATCACTATTACTATTGCTTATGAGCAATGCTTTATTAATAGAACGCAACAAAGATAAAATGAAAAATCTTATCATATTAGGTTACGCTTTCCAACACATTGTTCGCCCTTATTGGCAGCTATCTTTACGAATGGTTTCTATAGCATTAATGGTGGCAGTTGCGGCGGTTGGAGCACTTTGCTTACTGCTGCTTCCATCAATATACCCCGATTTTATATTAGGTAAAACTACTCATGTTTTTATCCAAATAGCAATCACGAGTATTACATGTTACCTCTTTGTGGTTGCACTTCTCCGCTTTTCTTTATTTCAGGCTATTAAAAAAGTAAGGAAAAATAACCTCCATTAGATGGTTATGAAAACATTGCAAAGAGCCGCTTTCTAAACATTCACTTCTGCATAAATGCGAACGAAACGTGTTAAAAACTTCCAAAAAAACAGAGGATACATCCGTTATGATTACAGTTATTAAATTAAGTTATAATCTAATTCGTTCATTTTCAGTTATTAACGAGCCTGTTTCGTTAATAAAAATAAAATAAAGATTAGGAAAATCTATTAAAAAATAATTGTATATTTGCAGCCGCAAAAATAGGGCTATTTTTGTAGCTATATATTTGTAAATAAAACAATTTTATTTTTTAATATGCCAACAATACAACAATTAGTAAGAAAAGGGAGAAAGAAATTAACCTCCCAAAGCAAATCAAGAGCGTTAGACTCTTGTCCACAAAGACGTGGTGTTTGTTTAAGAGTGTACACAACCACTCCAAAAAAACCTAACTCTGCAATGCGTAAAGTAGCAAGGGTACGTATGACCAATGGTAAAGAGGTAAATGCCTATATTCCTGGTGAAGGTCATAACTTACAAGAGCACAGCATCGTGTTAGTAAGAGGTGGTCGTGTTAAAGATTTACCTGGTGTACGTTATCACGTTGTTCGTGGTGCATTAGACTCTGCAGGTGTAAACGGACGTTTACAAGGTAGAAGTAAATATGGAACAAAACGCCCAAAACAAGCTCCAAAAAAATAAAAAATAAATAGTTAATCGAGAACTAAAATGGGTAGCTCGAGAGTAAATAAACATTTTATTGAAGAAACAAAATGAGAAAATCAAAACCAAAAAAACGGATCATTCTTCCAGATCCAAAATTTAATGATGTATTAGTAACCAAATTCGTTAACAACATCATGTTACAAGGGAAGAAATCGACAGCATTTAATATTTTTTACGATGCAATCGACATCATACAAGGCAAATTAAAAGATGAAAATGGATTAGAAGTGTGGAAAAAAGCACTTGCTAATATTACTCCTGCCGTAGAGGTAAAAAGTAGAAGAATTGGTGGAGCAACATTCCAAATCCCAACTGAACTTCGTCCAGAAAGAAAAGAGTCGTTAGGAATGAAAAACTTAGTGCTTTTTGCACGTAAACGTCATGAAAAAACTATGGCGGCAAAATTAGCAGCTGAAGTAATGGCAGCTTTTAAAGAAGAAGGTGCTGCTTACAAACGTAAAGAAGATATTCACAGAATGGCAGATGCTAACAAAGCATATTCGCACTTTAGATTCTAATATCTATAAAATAAAGCTACTTGTAGCTTAAAGAAAAAACCTCTAAAAGGACACTCGCTGTTCATATTTGGAGGTTTTTCTTTAGTTAAAAAACCAAGAGATGTAACGGTTTACATCTTTACAAAATAAAAAAGAGAAAAAAAAATGAGTGAAGAGTTGT
>CAYJOY010000103.1:7134-7417 GCA_964371885.1 uncultured Lentimicrobiaceae bacterium
ATCGATGCTGGAAAAACTACTACCACAGAGCGCATTCTGTATTATGCTGGTAAAAGCCACAAACTAGGCGAAGTGCATGAAGGAACTGCAACTATGGACTGGATGGTACAAGAGCAAGAGCGTGGTATAACCATAACCAGTGCTGCTACTACCGTTTATTGGAAACATAGTAACAAAAACCATAAAATTAATATTATTGATACTCCCGGACACGTTGATTTTACCGTGGAGGTAGAAAGATCGTTGAGAATTCTCGATGGTGCTGTTGCCGTTTTTTGCGCAG
>CAYJOY010000104.1:0-6617 GCA_964371885.1 uncultured Lentimicrobiaceae bacterium
TATAAAAAAGTACAAGAAACATATAGTGGAAGTATGATGATAAAAGGGGAAAAATATTTTGTAGAGTTTCAAAATCAACAAATTGGCTGCGATACCGAAACCATCTGGAATTACCAAAGCGAAACCAACGAAGTATCTCTTTCGCCATTCGATGCCAGCGATGATCCCATTTTTCATCCTACAAAATTATTGAAAAATTGGGATAAGGAGTACATCCCTAAATTTATAAGAGAAGATAGCCAGGAGGGTAAATCGCTGCAAATAATAGATTTAACGCCTACATCAAGAAAATCTTATTTTAAAGTACGACTTACACTCGAAAAATCTAAAAAAGAGATTCTTTCCATTCAAATTTACGAAAAAGATGGCACTGTTCTCACTTATTCAATAGAACAATTTAAAGCTAACGAAACAATTCCCGATACCCAATTTGTGTTTCAAGCATCAAATCATCCCGATGTTTTTATTAATGACATGCGTTAATCATCTATGAAAATAAATATTCGTAATATTCTATTAATTAGCTTTCTACTTCCCCTACTGTGGGGATGTAGCCCTACTAAATTCTTAGAAGAGAACGAGTATATGTTAACCAAAAATACGATCATTGTTACCGATTCAAAGGCAGAAGAGCTAGATGGGTTAATTAATTTTGTCCGCCCAATTCCCAACAAAAAGTTTATGGGCTTGTTCCAGCTTAAAACCACACTATGGGCTTATCACCAACCTCAATATTCGGCAAAGCGCGATTCTATAGTAGATACAAAATTCAATCAATGGTTGCGCAAACAAGGGGAACTCCCTATACTTTTAGATTCTGTAAATATCGACAACTCCATACGGCAGATTAATTTAGCAGTAGCCAAAAATGGTTATTTCGATGCACAAACCACCATGGAAGTATCATATCTTAAAAAGAAGAAAGCACATGTAAACTACACTACAACTGTTTATAAGCCCTATCACATTAAAAATATTAGTTACAATATAGAAATTCCAGAATTTCGATGGATAGTACTTCGCGATACAGCCAATGCTAAAGTGAAAGCTGGAATGCAATATTCTGAAGAGAATTTGATAGAGGAAAGGAACAAAATTGTGTCGAATATTAGAAACGAAGGATACTACTATGTTAACAGTTCCCTCGTTTCTATGCAAATAGATACTAACTATGCTCACCAAAACTTAGATAAAAATGGTAATCCAACATTGTCTATCTATTTTAATGTTAATTTAAACAGGGTAGCAGACAGTACTATTATTCAGAAACATAATCAGAAATTTAGATATAACGATGTGTATATTTACACCAATTATGATGATCAGATTTCGAATAACAGTAAGCCTGTAGATACCGTTTCTTACATTAATGCTCGCGACCCCAATAATAGCACACGCTACTATTTTATTACCGCTACCGAGCTAAAAAACACTGAGAAAAGGGTAAAATTGATAAAAGATTATAAAAGTAAAACAATTATTGATGCTATTACCATTCAAAAAGATAACTTATTCTCTTCAAATGCCTATCGTTCTTCATATAGAAAATTAAGCAACTTAAATAACTTTAGCATTATCAATATCTCGTATTCAGAAGACACTACATTATATGATGCCGAACAAATGACCAGAATGCTCAATACTACCTTTAAGTTAACGCGCGAAAAGGTACACTCTATCGACGTCCCTTTGGAGGTACAGACCGACAGGTTCTCATTACAAGCCACTTATACCAATAAGAATATATTCAAAGGTGCTGAAGTACTTTCTGTAAATGCTTTTGGATCGTTATTTTATTACAACTGGTGGAATCAGGTGATAAAAGGGTTAGAATACGACGATCTCGTTTTCTGGGAGTTTGGGGGTAATTTCTCTTTAGACTTTCCCAAACTTTTATTCTTACGACAATATCAGAATGATGAGTTTCTTTATTACAAAACGGCTATTTCAGCTGGGGGGAGCTATTCGGCATTATACGACAGGATATTATTGTATCTCAACTACTCGTACAAATGGGCTCCCAAGAGTCATATTAACCATGTTGTTTCTCCAATAGATGTTACCACTTTAGATAGTCGGACTTCGCAAGATGACGATTTAATAGCCACTTACCCTGATTCTTATGTAAGAAAATTCGATAAAACATTCTTGCTATCCTTAAAATACTCGTTAAATTACACCGTCCCTAATCTCAACAAGAGCCATCTATTTCAGGTACAACTATTTTTCGAATCGAGTGGTTTACTGCTTACCGGTTTAAACAAACTTATTACTCCTGAGAAGCAGTGGGATCTCTTCAACTCTTACGAATATGGGGCGTTCGAAAAAGTGGAGCTCAATTTAAAATACACCAAGATTATTAACGATAAAAACGCCATTGCTGCCCGTTTTAACTGCGGGGTAGCTATTCCGTTTATCAAAAATACGGTTATCCCTTTTGAAAGAAGCTACTTTATTGGAGGGGCATCGAGTATGCGGGGTTGGACATTCCGCTCGTTAGGCCCAGGGGGCTACCATACCGATATGCAAATGGAACGCGGCGGTGATATTAAACTAGAAATCAATCTAGAGTATCGTGGTACAATATATAGAGCTTTTAAATACGCCGTTTTTACCGATATGGGAAATATTTGGTTGAGCAAGCCTTACGAAGGGATGCCGTTAGCTGAATTCCGATTCGACCGCTTTTATAAAGAAATTGCAATGTGTGCTGGGGTAGGGCTGCGGTTAGACTTCTCCTTCTTTGTGGTGAGGTTAGACTATGGATTCCCATTCTACGACCCGTCGAAACCTGAGGGCGAATATTGGTTTGATAAAACTTGGCACCAAAAAGGATACTGGAATTGGGCACAAGGGCTGCAATTTGGGATAAACTATGCTTTCTAAAACCGACTTTCAACAACTTTGGGCCAACGAAATACCGCACGAACTAACTAACGGGCAAAAAAATGCGTGCGAAGAACTAACCAATTTCCTATATCTACGCGGAAAAGGACACCTATTTATATTAAAAGGATATGCCGGTACTGGAAAAACAACACTAATAAGTGCTTTGGTAAAAACTTTTAAAAAACTACATAAAAACACACTACTATTAGCACCAACGGGGCGTGCCGCTAAAGTATTCTCAACCTATTCCTCCCAAAAAGCATTTACCATCCATAAAATTATATACAAAATAAAAAACAATGGAGAGGTATTGGAGGTGATGCGGAAACCCAACAAGCTACAACGCACACTATTTATTGTTGACGAGGTGTCGATGATTGCCGACATGCCCACATCCGATAAAATGTTTGGAGCTAGAAGCTTGCTCTCCGACTTTTTAGCGTTTGTTTTTGAAGGAGAAGGGAACAAGGTGATATTTGTTGGCGACGATGCACAAATTCCACCAGTACATCTCGATGAGAGCCCCGCATTGAGTATCGATTACTTGAATGTGAACTTCGACGTGCAAGTTAACGAATACCAACTTACCGAGGTCGTACGACAAACACTACATTCTGGCATTTTATCAAATGCCACCGCCTTGCGGGAAAAAATTCATAACCAAGATGAGATATTACCCTACTTCCTTGCCGAACATTTCAACGATTTTACAAGAATTGATGGAACACAACTCGAAGAGGTTTTAAATGATTTGTACGGGATGTACGAGCCCGACGAGATTGTTACCATTACACGATCGAACAAAAGAGCCAACCTCTTTAATCAAGAAGTGAGAAATAGAATCTTCTTTAAAGATGATAAAATTGCCGCTGGAGATCTTATGATGGCAGTTAAAAATAACTATTATTGGGTCGATGAATCATCGCCAATGGGCTTTATTGCCAATGGCGACATGCTTGAGGTGGTTTCTATACAAAAAACTATAGATAGATATGGTTTTTCATTTGCAGATGTGAATGTGAGAATGTGCGATTACCCTAATGAATCTGACATTTCTTTGAAAATTATTGTCGACAGTATTGATGTGGAAGAGGCCGCGCTGAACTCGGAACAAAACAAAAAACTTTATCGAGAAATTAGTGAAGATTATGCAGATATTACATCTAAAAAGGAACGCTATCAAGCCATCAAAAACGACCCTTTTTTAAATGCATTACAAGTAAAATTTGCCTATTCGCTTACTTGCCACAAAACCCAAGGTGGAGAATGGAAAGCGGTTATTTTAGACTTAAATTATTTTACGGAAGAACATCAAAATATTGAGTTCTTAAGATGGCTCTATACCGCTGTTACAAGGGCAAAAACAACACTTTATTTGCTCAATTTTCCTGATGATTTTTTCGAAAACTAAAAAATATTAAATGCCTATAAATCAATAAATTACTGTTATAAACGTTAATTTGTTGATAAAAAAAGCCCCTTTTTTTTTATATTATTTTTAAAAAAAATATTTTAGCAAACGGAAGGAAGTGCCTTGCATTTATTGTTAAGTAACAGAGAATAAAAAATATAAAAAAACACGTTTTTGTAGAAGTTTCCAACAATTCATCCAACGGCCAATTTTCGGATAAAAACAATAGCAACCAAGATACGATTAACATGAGTAAAAATTTTACCTTATTCGACTTCGAAGAGACAGAAAAAGGGCTAACCACAGAGGAGGTTAAAACCGGCACTGTTGGGCACAATTTGTTAAACATACGCAATGAAAGTATGACGGTTATGTTGGAGCAGATGAATGACAATGACCCCCACGATATGAACAACAAAAAAGGAGAGAAAAAAATGGAAGAGACTTCTCGGAAGATTTTCACAAAAGAAGAGATATTTGAAGATGTAGTAGCCTATTTTGAAGGCGATGAGTTAGCAGCAGGCGTTTGGATTGACAAGTACGCCCTTAAGAATGCCAACGGAGATTTACTAGAGCAAACACCGCACGATATGCATCACCGTTTAGCGAGCGAGTTTGCCCGTGTAGAGCAAAAATACCCGAACCCGATGAGCGAGGAGCTGATATTTTCCTTATTCGACCGCTTTAAGTATATCGTGCCTCAAGGAAGTCCAATGGCAGGTGTGGGCAACAACGAACAAATTGTTTCTTTATCCAACTGCTTTGTTATTGGCAACAGTCAACGTTCCGATTCGTATGGTGGCATCATGAAAATGGACGAGGAGCAAGTGCAACTTATGAAAAGAAGAGGCGGGGTAGGGCACGACCTTTCGCATATCCGTCCGTCGGGTAGTAATGTAAAAAACTGCGCACAAACCTCTACTGGGGTAGTACCATTTATGGAGCGCTACTCTAACTCCACTCGCGAAGTGGCACAAGATGGTCGCCGTGGTGCATTAATGCTCTCCCTTTCTGTAGCACATCCCGATGCAGATCAGTTTATTAGCGCTAAGCTAGAAGATGGAAAAGTAACAGGTGCCAACATTTCGCTTCGTATTAACGAAGATTTTATGAACAGCGTTACCAAAAATGGGAAATTTGTACAACAATATCCCGTAGAAAGTGAAAATCCGACCGTTAAAACTGAGATAGAATCGAAAAAACTTTGGGATAAAATTATTCACAATGCCTGGGCATCGGCCGAGCCAGGTATCCTTTTCTGGGACACTATTAAAAAAGAATCGATCCCAGATTGTTATGCTGAGGAAGAATTTGCCACCACTTCTACCAACCCTTGCGGCGAAATTCCACTTTGCCCTTACGATAGCTGTAGACTTATTGCCCTTAACCTTTATGGATATGTAAATGAGCCTTTTACTAAAAAAGCTAACTTCGATATGGTGCTCTTTAAAGAGCATGTGCAATACGCGCAACGCTTAATGGACGATATTATTGATTTAGAAATAGAAAAAATTGATAGGATTTTAGAAAAAATAGCTTCAGACCCAGAAACAGACGATGTAAAAAGGGTAGAAGTAGAGTTGTGGAACAAAATAAAGATGAAGACGTTAAAGGGGAGAAGAACAGGCCTTGGTATTACTGCCGAGGGAGATATGTTGGCCGCCCTTGGCATTAGATATGGCTCAGAGCTTGGCAACACATTCTCTACAGAGGTGCACAAACAACTAGCGTTAGCCGCATACCGCTCGTCGGTAACCATGGCACGCGAAAGAGGTGCATTCCCTATTTATAGCTCGAAAAATGAGTGCGAAAACCCTTATATCATGCGCATAAAAGCAGCTGATATAAACTTATATAACGATATGATACGCTTCGGAAGAAGAAATATATCGCTCCTTACTATTGCCCCAACAGGAAGTGTAAGTATTTGTACACAAACAACTTCTGGAATAGAACCGGCCTTTAACATGCACTATATGCGTAGAAGAAAAGTGAACCCCAACGACCTTAACCGCAGAAAAACAGAGGTCGATAATAAAGGAGATCACTGGGAGTCGTATGTAGTATTCCACCCTAAATTTTTAACATGGGCAGAGGTACAAGGTTACCAAAAAGAGGAATTAATGAGTATGAATAGCACTCAACTAGATGAGCTAGTAAAAAAATCACCCTATTACAATTCGACAGCTGGCGAGATCGATTTTTTGAAGAAGGTAGAGTTGCAAGGTGCTGTGCAAAAATGGGTAGATCACTCTATCTCTGTTACGGTAAACATGCCTAATGAGGTAACAGAAGAGACTGTAGCTGGCGTTTATCT
>CAYJOY010000104.1:6627-7390 GCA_964371885.1 uncultured Lentimicrobiaceae bacterium
ATGAAAAAAGCAGAAGAGGAAAAACCTAAAAAAGTGAGCATTGAAACTATTAAGAAAAAAAGACCGCGCAAACTTGAGGCTTCTGTTATTAGATTCAAAAACAATAACGAAGATTGGATTGCATTTGTAGGTATTAAAGATGGAAGACCTTACGAAATCTTTACAGGTAAATCTGAAAAAGACCGCTTCCTATTCCCTCAAAGTGTAACCGAAGGGTATATTATTAAAACAAAAGGGCATGATGATAAGAAACAGTACGACTTCGTATATTACGATTCAGATGGTTACTCCATTACTATGTCGGGGCTCTCTCGTACTTTCAATCCTGAGTTCTGGAACTATGCCAAAATGATCTCAGCACTACTTCGTAATGAAATTCCAGTAGATAATATCGTGGCTACTATTGAAGGGCTAAATTTCAACGAAGAGAATATTAACTCGTGGAAAAACGGAGTTATAAGAGCATTAAAACCGTTTATTGAAGAGGGGACTAAAGTAAACAAACTGTGTCCTGAGTGTGGCGCTACCGATGCATTAGGTTATATAGAGGGGTGCTTAAGTTGCTCATCATGTGGATATTCTAAATGTGGATCTTAATCATAGAACCAATATAGAAAGATCAATTAAGATCATTATACAAAATAAAAAAGCAGCTACGAAATTCTTAGCTGCTTTTTTATTTAAAAGTCCCTAACTTATCTTATTGTTTGTAACCGTCTCCCCGATGCTGCCATAGTCTATATTGTGTAATTCCCGATTTTTG
>CAYJOY010000105.1:0-7375 GCA_964371885.1 uncultured Lentimicrobiaceae bacterium
GCTGAACCAGCCAAACTGTTAATTTGCGCGCCATTTTCAGGAATATTCAATCGGGTAATTTCTCCTTCTGCACCATTTAATATTACTGCATTTCCTTCAGCAACAAATACTATAAACTCCATATCCCATAATTCTGTAGCCACTTGGTTTGGTACTGGCGACTCGTAATATTGAGGAATGGTGAAAGTGTAAGTAAACTCATGGAAAGCTGCTGCTGCCGTGTTGTCAATTACCTCACCCCATTGTCCTGTTACTAAATCGCGAAGCATGTGCATGTGTTTGTACTGACCTCCTACAACATAGTCTGGATTTGCTGCCATACCGCCTTGTGGACCTAAGATATTGTTTTGTAATACTGCTACATTCAATTTATTAGTTGATTGCGAAGATGCTGCGGTGTAATACACCTCTACATTTAACACCACCTCGCCCGTGGCGTGGTCAATAGTTGCTTGCCCTGCTACGTTTACAGGCGATGGTTCTTCTAATACTTGATCTGCTAATGCTGCCCACGCACCTCTATTTTGCTCCATTGCTCCGTTAAATTCGCGACGGTTAATGGTGCCCGCAGGGTAACCTGTAATGCCTGCTGCATCATCTAATGCTTCACCATAATTAGTGGTAAAATTGCTAGCTGCTGGTGATGTAGGTGCAAAACCTCCCGCATGAATGTTTATAGCCCAAACTCTCCCTGGATTTGCAGCCACAATCTCGTTGGCTCTTCTATGCCCGTCAGGACAATAGCCACAGTTCACCCCTGTGTACTCTTCTAAAATTACGTTGGTGTTGGTAGGTTCCGTCGAAACGAATGTTTGTGCGGTTAATGCAGTTGAAAATGCTACTGCAAAAATAGATAGTAAAACCTTTTTCATAAATAAATTGTATTAGTTAAGGGGATTTCAATTTTTATTTTTGCACACCCTAACATCGAATGAAATCCCTTTAATTCGACGAAAGTGTTACGTTCTGCTGGCAAAACTAATCAAAAAAACAATACAAAAAGCCATCTTTTTATATTTTTTTTATTTTTTTACTAAACTACTGAAAATTTGAGTTTTAAATGGTTGTTACTTTCGAAATTTATTTATTTACGATTTTAAAAACTATGGTTTGAGTTATAAGTTTCATCATAAAAACTCACTATCTTTTTATTTCAGTTTAACCATAACATTGAGCGCTGGTAATTCTATAATACACAACATCCCTAAAAATGGTATTTATTGGGCTTATTCATTGTCTAAACATTCAACTCCGCAATCGTCGAAACTACATTTTTTTTCATGAAGAATCTAATCTCAGAAAAAAATTATAAATTCGCGGCTTAATAACCAATCATCAATATTATAGAGTATAATGAAGACTTTTTCTATTGGGGGCATCCACCCAAGTGACAATAAATTTGCTAAAAATCAGGCATTTGAGCAATTTCCTATTCCTAAAAAAGTTACTGTTTTTTTACATCAAAACTTAGGAGCACCTCCTGCGATTCAAGTAAAAAAAGGCGATTTTGTGAAAGTTGGGCAGGTTTTAGCGAAGGCAGAAGCGTTTATTTGTGCCAATTTGCACGCCCCCGTGTCGGGTAAAGTGAGTAAAATTGAGCTCGTGAGTAATGGCGTTGGCTTCAAAAAAGAGGCTATTACTATTGATGTGGAGGGGGACGAGTGGTTAGAAACCATCGACACCTCGGCTACCATTGAAAGAGAGATTAAATTAGAGAGGCAAGAAATTATTAACCGCATTAAAGAGTGTGGCATTGTGGGTTTAGGGGGTGCCTGTTTCCCTACCTTTGTAAAGTACATGGTTCCACCTGATAAAAATGTGGACTTTTTACTTATTAACGCCGCCGAGTGCGAACCTTACATTACGGTAGATCACCGTTTTATGATTGAGCGCGCTGAAGAGTGTTTAATTGGAATTTCTGCTTTAATGAAAGCAGCGGGAGCACCAAAAGCGATGGTTGGCATTGAAAACAATAAGAAAGATTGTATAGAACACTTCACCAAAGTGGCAGAGGCCTATCCTAATATAGAGATATGCGCACTCAAAACAAAATACCCGCAGGGATCCGAAAAACAACTTATTAAATCGCTGGTTAACAGAGAAGTTCCTGATGGTAAACTCCCTATTGAAGTGGGCGTGATTGTAAACAATATTGCCACATGTTTTGCTGTTTATGAAGCGGTGCAAAAGAACAAGCCTCTTATTGAGACCTACCTTACCGTTTCGGGTAAAAAGATGGAACAGTTTAAAAACTATCAGGTTCGTATCGGCACCTCAGTGGCAGAAATTTTAGAAACAGTCGGCATTCCTGAAAACACAGGTAAGATTGTTGCAGGCGGACCTATGATGGGAAAAGCCATGGCCACCATTGACACTTTTGCCGTTAAAGGGATGACTAGCTTGTTGTTAATAGACATGGATGAAGCAAAACGTGGTGAAATACGCAACTGTATTCGCTGTGGCAAATGTGTTATTGCGTGCCCTATGGGTTTAGAGCCCAACCTATTATCCACATTATCGAAATTGGGCAATTACGAAGAGGGCGACAAACACCGCATTACAGCTTGTATTGAGTGTGGTAGCTGTTTGTACACCTGTCCAGCACACCGTCCACTCATCGATTACATTAGAGTAGGAAAAGGGAAAGCGATGGCTATCCGTGCTGCCGCCGCTAAAAAGATTAGCAACTAATGGGGCATCTAATAATTCCCCATCGATTTTATAACAATATTAATAAGGATAAAAAATTTCTGTTTTAGAAGTCCCCTAATCGGTTAGCGGTTTTATCAAAGAAATAATACACGAAATAGGCTGATGGTCGGAGCCTCTAAACTCGGGATGCGTTTGGTAGCCGAAACTGTTGTACATTTTATCGTGAAAAATATAATCTATTCTGTAGTTGGGAAAAACGTCGCCTCTATAGGTCTTTCCTATCCCTTCGCCACTCTCTCTAAACGCATCTTTTAACCCTTTGCCCACTTTTCTATAGGCATACGAGGTGGGGGTGTCGTTCATGTCGCCACACACAATTACTGGGTGCGGACAGCTAGCTATGTGCTGCTCTAGCATTTCTACTTGGAGACCGCGCTTGTGAAATGCTATAGAAACTTTATCGAGAAGCTGCTTTGCTTTCTTATCTAAATGAGGGTCATTTAGGCCAGTTTGCCGCAACTCTCTCCCAGTTTCATAATCCGCATCATTAAAACGAATAGAGGCTAAATGAACATTATATAAGCGTAAAGTATCGTTTTTATATCTAAAATCTACAAAAACCCCAATCGTCCTTGCTGTAGAGTCGGGCATGGTTAACACGCCCCTATCTACTATTCTGTATTTAGAAAAGATGGCATACCCAAAGTGATGATCACCACGTTTCGCAGGAAAGTGCTGATAATAATTCTTCTCACTTCTTATTCTTAACTGAGCGCAAATAGAATCAGTGGTTGGAAAGTTTAGCTTGTTCGATCTATCTAAAAAATATTCTTGAAAACACAAAAAATCGGGTTGTTCTTTTTTAATAAAAGAGAAAAAAGAGAGCAACTTCTTTCTCCTTTCTCCTTTATCTTCTGTATCATATAATCCAAAAAGATGTGCATTAAAACTCATTACTTTCACGTCATTTACACAACTTCTAGGCACTTCTTGTGGACGCAGTTGAAAATATTTATCAATATTACTCACATTTAACAACACACAAATAACAGATACCAACGCGAATTTCCATTTAGCAAAGAGCCAAAAGAGTACAAAGCAGATATTTACTATGAGAATATATGGGAAAAAGAGACCTGCGAAGGCAACAGTTATAGAAGTGCTAGGGTTAATGTATTGAGCAAGAAAAGAAAAGAATAGTGAAAAAGCTACTGCTACATTTATTAATAGAACAAGGGAATAGAAGATGTTCCAAGAGTTAGATTTTGGTTTTTTTGCCATTTGTATTACATTTACCATAAACTTTGCCGCTTATTTTTTGAACGACACAAGATATTCAACTTTTCTAATTTCCGAGACCTCAAATTGAAGTATCAGATTTTTTGCAAAAGTATAAAAAAAAATGTATTTTTGCAACTTGAAAATTGTGAAACAAAAATGAATAATACAACAAGAAAAACCATTTCTAAGCTGCTAATATTAACTACAATAGCCGTTTTTTCTGTTTTTTCAACAGGGCTTATTGTTGTGAAACATGAGTGTTGCAATAGTCACAATCATGCCAAAACTGACCACTCGCATTGCCACGAATCTTACAAAATCCTCAAAATTTCTGATCATTACATAGCACAAAACAATATTCAATTTTCGCAAAAACTGAATATAACCCAAACCCTGCACTTTCGTATTTTAGATTATATACTAGACAATTACACCCCCTTTCTAATACCTACCCCCTCCTATACACCCCCACCCAATGAGGTTCATTTTCAACAAAACTACTTAAACCTCACCTCACAAAGAATTTATTACTGCTAATTTTTAATTAATTCTACTTATTTCTGCCGCATTAAGCTTTGATTTTTGCAGGCATAACGTACTATTAATAAAAATTTTTAATAAAAAACTATTTCAAGCATGAAAAAATTCTTTTATACCCCAATACTTATCGGCTTTCTTCTGTTTCCGATGTTTCTTTTCTCTCAAAATATTACAGGAAAGGTAACTGAAATAACAGAACACAACAAAGAAATTCCAGTAATTGGAGCTACCTTACAGTGGATGAACACCAATACTGGTGCTATTACCGACACAGCAGGCAACTTTGTTCTTGAACGCAGCAATAGCACCAATAAACTTATTGTTAAATACATATCTTATGAAAACGACACGATAGAAGTTCCTTCCACACAAAACGAACTTAATATTATCCTATCATCTTCTCACAACTTAGCATCAGCTAGTGTAAGCGCACGTGCAGGGTCGTTTATATCGGTAAAACCTATTCTTACCCAAACTATTACCACCGAAGGGTTGCGTCGTGCTGCTTGTTGTAACCTTTCAGAAAGTTTTGAAGGGACTATAGCTGTAGATGTAGAATACTCCGATGCCGTGAGCGGTGCCAAACATATCTCAATGTTAGGATTAGCTGGTATTTATACTCAGATTATTTTCGAAAACGTACCTTACATTAGACTACTAGCCAATCAGTTCGGACTAGGTTTCGTACCTGGAAGCTGGATGGAAGGGATTAGTGTTTCGAAAGGGACCTCCTCGGTAACCAATGGCTACGAAGGGATAACAGGGCAAATTATGTTAGATTACAAAAAGCCTGAAACCAGCCCCGAGAAACTGTTTATTAATGGCTATGGCAACATAATGGGCAAGGCTGAGCTTAACCTAAACACCCGCTTCGATATGAACAAGAAAAAAACTATTTCGAGTTTACTTTTATTGCATGCTGAATCGCAATTAGCGAAGGTAGATATGAACAAAGATGGCTTCTTAGACATCCCGCTCAACTATCAGGTAAATGCTATGTACCGTTTAGATTACCACAAGCCACACGTTTCGGAAGGGCGTTTAATGGTGGGGTATCTTTTTGAAGACCGGATTGGTGGACAAATGAATTTTGATCCAAAACAAGACATTGCTGAAACCATTAACAACGATATTTGGGGGTTGCGCATTAAAACCAACAAGGTAGATGTAATGGCAAAAAACGGGGTAATGATAAAGGGGCCTGGTTCGCAAAGTGTTGGGACTATTCTTTCTTTTACCTATCAAGACAACCAAGCTATATTTGGGCAACGTGGTTACAATGCACAACAGCTAAGTTTCTATCTTAACACTATTTATTCTGGAAAATTTGGAGAAAAAGAGAACCATGGCATCAAAGCGGGGCTTAGTTTCCAATTAGACGATTTGCGTGAAAGAATGGCAGACGATCTTCGTGAGATGGCCACAACAATGGCCCCGCTACAACACCGTTTTGAGGCAGTGCCTGGGGTATTTACCGAATACACTTTCACTATTGATGAGAAATTTATTATCATGCCAGGGATTCGTTTAGATTACAACCTCAACTACGATCAACTATTTTGGACGCCACGTTTACATGCTAAATGGCAACCTGTAAAAGGGACTTCGCTCCGTTTCTCGGCTGGAAAAGGGTATAGAACCTCTAATGTTATTATTGAAAACCTATCTTTATTAGTGAGTAATAGAGAATTTAACTACAGAGACGCGCTAAAACCAGAAGAGGCAGTAAACACAGGGTTAAGCTTTGTGCAAGAATTTAACATGCCTGGCGGAAAATCGTTGTTTGCAATTGATTATTTTTACACCCATTTCCTTAATCAAACCATCATCGATTTAGATCAAAATCCACATGCGGTAGAAATTTACAACCTTAACGGTGGTATTAACGGGGTGGGCAATCAATCGTTCTCACATTCGTTCCAGGCTGAGTTTATCTTAAATCCTATAAAACGCTTTGAGGTTACTTTGGCATATCGTTTCAACGAT
This sequence comes from uncultured Lentimicrobiaceae bacterium, assembly GCA_964371885.1. GTDB lineage: Bacteria > Bacteroidota > Bacteroidia > Bacteroidales > WCHB1-69 > CAYJOY01. The sequence goes on from CAYJOY010000105.1 coordinate 6,460, forward strand.
GTACGCTTAACTACTGCTGGAGAACTACAACAAAAGGCGTTGGTTAGCCCGCACAAAGCACTCTTAAACCTTAATTATGCGTTGCCATACGACAAATGGAAATTTAACGCTACCCTACAATACAACTCCCCTTCAAGAATGCCCGATATGAGTGCTAATCCTGAAGAGTACCGCCCTGTGGCTAATAAAAACGGGATGGCTCCTGGTTACTTCGTGCTCAATGCACAAATTAGCAAAAAATACATGGGGTGGGAATTTTATATAGGTGGTGAGAATTTATTGAACAGCAAACAGAAAAATCCTATCATTTCGGCCGATGATCCTTATGGCGATTATTTCGACGCCTCGGTTATATATATGCCTATTAACGGGGCTATGGGGTATATTGGATTTAGATACACCTTAAAATAACAACGCGCTTATTGCCGTAACAAAAAAAATTGTATTTTCGCCAGCTATTTTGAAGATTATTAATTAAAAATATTAAAATGAAAAAATTAATTGGAATAATAACACTTGCTATCCTTGTGGGTACAAGTTTTAACGCAAAATCACAAGAAATGACACAAGAAGAAAAAATGAGTTATGCTCTCGGAGCAAACGTTGGCGAAAATTTTAAAAGTGCTGGCATCGAATTAGAATACGAACTTTTTAAACAAGGTTTCTTAGATGCTTATCAAGGGGCTAACAAACTAACAGAAGCTGAAATGCAGGCTGCCTTTACAGCTATTAATAATGTGGTAGAAAGCAAAAAAAATGCAGGTACTGCTGTTGAAAAAGAAAAAGGGAAAGCTTTCTTAGCTGAAAATAAAACTAAAGAGGGCGTTATTGAAACGGCTTCAGGGTTACAGTACAAAGTAATTACTATGGGAACAGGTGCTAAACCTACTGCTACCGATAAGGTAGAAGTTCACTA
>CAYJOY010000106.1:0-3502 GCA_964371885.1 uncultured Lentimicrobiaceae bacterium
ACAACAACAATCATGCATAAAATCATATATATCCTACTACTTATTCCTAATATATTGTTTTCGCAAGTAGACGAATGGGAAGCACTTATTGACCGGGAAAGTCGTGAAATACGTAGAATAGCGTTTGAAAATGCTGTGAATGCCCTTATTAATTCCGACGAGTTTGCAAAAATTAGAGAAGAGCATCATATTAAAAAGGATATATTTGTTATTTGTGAAGATGGTCCTTGCAATTTTGTAAAATTAAAAAATGGGAGAAAAAAAGCGACGCTACTATCGTTAGAGGACTTATTAGAAGAGAAAAGACGAGTGAAGTACTGGGCCTTTGGTCACGACACTTATATTTTGCGTTTGCGCAATGACACCACAATAATGAAAACAAATGTAACGATTTCATTAACCCTACTTAGCAACGATTATATCGACTTGGATGCTGGGACAGTTAGTTTCGATTTAATGAAAAAAGAGGGAGTTTGGCAAGTTACTCACGCTACCTCTTTTATTCCAGATTTAGGAATCTATACACTAAGCTTTAAAAATATGCGCAATATGGGAATAGCTGCATACATCAATAAACTGATAGATTTTCAATTGATTAAAGGTATTAACCCTTGCAATGAGCATGCCATCTACGCCCCTGTAGATAGCATTAGCCCCGCATTTAGCGATTTTTTGAAACAGTTAAAGTAGGGTAGTATAATATGTTTTGCCAGAGGGTAGGATAAACTTTTTATCTATAGTCTGTATTATATTATTTTGTAACTTTGCCAACGAAATTCCGCTCTTATATTGGGTAAAGTAGAGGTACTCAATGTTGGGTTAGAGAAGAAGAAAATTGTCCTCTATATTTATATTGGTTTGTTTATGAATAAAATTTTATTTTTTGTTTTCTTGTTATTTCCTTTGTTACTTATATCTCAAAACGATACGCTTATAACAAGGATTGAATTTGAGCATTCTTTTGACGGGCCTTATCATTATAATGCCACCCCAGTTGGAAGTAAAGGGTTTGTCCTCACTTATCCAACAGCAGCATCTACAGAAGATACTACAAATTTGGCAGTTGTACTATACGATACTACAATGCAAGTTACTTCTGTTCAACAGTTAAATGTTCCAAAGTTTACCGAATTCGTAGCCAGCTACTTAGAAGGAGAGGCGCTACATTTGTTATATATAGATGGCACGGATGATACAGAAAATTCGACTTGGATTTTAGTAACCTACCATTTAGAAGAAAATAGATTTACCACGCAGGTTACTCCCGCCTATTTTGCTACTGCCACTACTTTTAGGGTAGAAAATCAATATCTTATAGTAACTCATGAGTGGGAAAAGGGGAGCGATTTTATAATTTACGACCTTAAACGAAATGCACTTCAGTTTGCATTCAACAACGCGTGCAATACCAAAAAAGTGGAAATTGAATTTTTACAATTCGATTCGAGAGGAAAAAATTTAATAGCAGGATTATTTATCCCCGAGCACCCTTCAGATGATAAAAAAATGCCAAAATTATTAGATATAAGTTTAATTTCCAACGAATATCAATTTACCGATTTCCCAGCGCAGGAAGAGATTAACTTTGTCTCTGCTGCTTACTTTTCTAGCTCCGAAAATACGTTTATGTTGGCTGGAGGTTATCACATTAAAGGGGAAATGTACAAAAGAAGCAGAAGACTGCCATTCGAGCATACTGGATATTATACGATGACTGCTCAAGCAAATAGAGGAGATAACAACCTGATTAACTTCGAATTTAACCAACCTAAAATAAGCAAATTCGACTCGATTACAGACTTCAATGGCGACGGATTTGTTGCGAGAAGCACCAATGCCGCTGCAATATTCTACTGCGCAATAGGGCACACATTGGTTGAAGAGGATCGCTACACCATCGTCTTTGAAATATATTATCCAGTAATTAGTAACTCCAAAGATTTTGGACCTACATTACACGGTTATGTTTACCATCAAGCTAATATTTTCACCTTTAACGCCAACGGCAATTTACTAAACAAATACCTTTTAATTTATCAACGTTTTCTCATTAATAGTTTGCCCGATGCTGTTACTAAGTTATATAAAGATGAAAATCAACAACTATACGCCCATTATATAAGAGGTTGGAATTGTTACGCGAAGTTAGAACAAAAGGAGGGGGCACAAGAATGGGTACGGATGGAGAACAGGCCTATAACATTCCACCCAGATGACACAAAATACAGATCTACCCTAGAGCGCTCTTCGCGTTGGTATGGAAACACTTCCTTTTTCTCTGGTTACCAAAAATTTAAGAACAAAAGCTTCAAGAAGAAGAGTCGCGAAATCTTTTATGTAGCCAAAGTAAGTAAGCTGCATACAGAAAAAGTGGTTAAATAAGAGAATCATTAAAGGAGCTTTCCGTTCTCTAATGATTTCGTTTTCGTTTCCTTATTTCGAGGCGTAGGCTAAGGCGTACTGCTTCATCTGCTTAATCATCGAGAACAATCCGTTGGCACGGGTTGGGGAAAGATGTTGCGACAGTCCTATCTTCTCTACAAAATCTAAAGAGGCTTCTAACACCTCTTTAGGGGTGGCATCCGATAAAACCCTAATTAACAAACTCACAATCCCTTTGGTAATGGTAGCATCGCTGTCGGCCGTAAAGTAGAGTTTCCCATCGCGATAATCGGCGGCTAACCACACCTGCGACTGACAACCTGAAATGAGGTGCCCATCGGTTTTAAGGGCTGGGGAAATCAAAGGTAAACTTCTTCCTAATTCTATTAAATAGGCATACTTATCCATCCAATCTTCAAAGTAGCCAAACTCTTTTATTATCTTTTCTTCTCTCTCTTGTATTGTCATTATTGTTTTATTACTTTAAGGGTTTTCACAACTTGTTGTTCTTGTTTTATTTGCAAATAATAAAGCCCCGATTTTAGATTTAACAACGATATTTCTGAATGGCTATTTTTCACAAGATCTTGAGCAATAGTCCTTCCTGAAAAATCGAAAATATGATAGGTTAGTTTTTGTGCTTCTATTGCTTGGATTAACGTTTCATCCTCTATTGCTAGGTTGGTTACCGCGGTGGTTGGGTTAGGATAGATCGATATTTTCGAATCTATCTCCATTTCCTCTATCGAAACGGCTCCGTTAAATGTAAAAGTGATACTATCGGCATTGGCAGCGGAGAAGTTGGAAACCTCGAACGATGTGATAGGGTTGCCCGAACATGCAAATGGATAAGGGTCGCTCGATTGACTAAACGCCACTAGTTGCTGAGTTGGGTTGGGGAAATAAGCAAACGATAGCGCACCATTCCAAGTTGGAGTACCCAGTTTTCTGAAAACATAAATCTCGTCGCAGCCCACACCTTCTACAGTACTCGCATTACCATCTACCAAATCGTTAACTCTGTAAAAAATAATACCCGACCCCGGTATATTGTTATCGAATGGGGGCTCCACTCTTCTATACTCCATTACAATATATTCGTGTGGGTTAGAAGTGGGGA
>CAYJOY010000106.1:3547-3773 GCA_964371885.1 uncultured Lentimicrobiaceae bacterium
GTTAGTTCTATGTTTTTGGTTAGAATAAATGGTATATTGGCCTGGCTCGGTTAACTCAGGAATCTCATCAACCCAATTACCATATTTCCATTTTGTGTAGATATTGGCTTGTTGCGGTGGCTCCTGGGTAGTGGCCATTATATCCCAATGCCCAACTGGGGTTATCACATTACCACTTGTATACCTATATAAATCGGGATAGCTGAGGGTATGGAATGTTTCATGC
>CAYJOY010000106.1:3787-6515 GCA_964371885.1 uncultured Lentimicrobiaceae bacterium
ACAACGTGCTGGCATCAAAATAACCACCTCCATTGGCCAACATAAAGTTATAATCCCACACGCGAACTCCATGAATGTAAGCCTCTTCGTTATACAAATGCCAACGGTGTGGCCACAACAAATCAGACCAATCGCCCACTTGCCCCTCTACTACAAAGCATATATTATCTACCAAATCGTCATCGTTATAATCGATGTTTAAATCGGCAGGAATCATATCCGCCACATACTCAACCGCTCGTTTCAACATAGCTTGCTCACGAAATGCTCTGTCGTAATACTCCGACGTATTAACATAACCTATAGGATTGGTCTCCGAATACGGGCGAAAATAGTCGCGAGGCAACGAGTCTTCGTAAGAAAGAATAATGTCGCCATTGGGTGCTGGGTAAAAGTGAGAGGTGATAAAAAGCTGTTCGTAAGAGGCTTGTTTTGTGTAATTATAGAGCGAATTAGAATTAAGAGATGATGAATCATTAAACATTGTTTCTACCGAAGTGAAAGTATTCGTAATATCTTCTTCATCTTTAAACTTGATAAAAACCACCAAGTTATTCATTTCTCCCTTGTTTCTATTATCTACATTCATCTTCACAGGAATCTCTTCCATCCGTTTTCGTAAACGCAAATAATGTTCCTCCGATATATTCTGATTGGGGAGCAACCCTTCCGCAACAGGGTCGTCGTGATTGGGGATATACTGCGTAGGGGTTAAGGTGTCGTTTATCAATTTTGAATACACGTAATAACCTGTCGATGGGTCTAACACTATAATAAATCCCTTCTCATCGTGCAGCCATTTATGAAACTCGTCGCCTGTGGCCAAACATTGTAAAATTTCGCCATTGGGTTGCACCAATGTTACTGGGACATTTCTTAAAAAAGCGCTAAACAACGGCAATGAAAATAAGATTAAAAATAGGGAAAGAATGATTTTTTTTTGCATTTTATCTCTTTTATTGGTTATTGTTTTGCAATTGAATTTTAACATCATTTAACACATTCATATAGTTTATAAATGCTTTATAAGGGGAAGAATAGTTGTTGAAGTAGGTTCTTTCTACATCTGTAGGAAACCATTTGGTACTCATACAATGAAAGTGGATAGCATTCTGCAAGCGTAACCAGGCTGTTTTAGCATTTTCATTCGCCGACGCATCGTAGAGTGGTTCTAACTTATGGAGCTGATCAAAAGCCTCTTGCTGTAGTTCGTTGCCTAACCACTCGTCTATATCTTTCTCATCGCCCGACCACGAAATAGGAGATGGGACGTGAAGTGCCGACGATGGTTCATTGTTGTTTTGTAAAGCACTAGGGGTTATCATTTCACAATCCGACGATAGCGCTATTGATTCGAGAAATCGACTAAAAAACTCGAAAATACCGCTCTCTTGAGAATGAGTTACTCCAAAAGTTTCATAATCGAGGCAAAGATTCACATAAGGGGCATCGCCCATCTGATTTTCAAGAAGTTTCCAATATTTCTCCACCGTTAGCGGGAAATGTTCCCACGACTTATTTTGGAATCGGAGAATAATATCATCGCTAAGCAAATAGTTTCTTAACAACAATTTTTGATCTGTTTGAGAAGGGTTACAATATACGTAACCTGGGTTTTTCCACCCTAAAATATGGCGCGCACCTTCGGTAATAACTACATTGTAGCCCATTTCGTACAGCCACTCCCCTATTTCATCTGAATAAATAAGCTGAGTATTGCAGAAAGAGGTGGGCTTTACGCCAAACTCTTCCATTAACAACTTCTCTTGCAGCTGCACCTGTTCTTTAAAAGCAGATTGGCTGTAAAGTGAAGCAATACTGTGCGAATATGTATTTCCAACAAGTTCTACTTGTCCTGTTAATAACAAGGCTTTAAAATCTTCTAACACATGCGGCGCATAATTTTTCAACAGTGAAATGGCACTTCCCGAAATGCTAATACTCAACGATATTTTATCTCCATGTTGAGCAATAGCATCTTTAATCATCTCATTAGAGGGAATATAAACCTTTTCCGACAATCTCTTTATAAGATAATTATTCTGATAATCGTCGAAATAATTATGATATTGGTTTATATCAAAAAAGCGGTAAGTGCGTAATAAGTAGGGTTGGTTAACTTGAAAATGTATCGATATTTTTCTCATATAAACTGTTTTGATATGTATCTAAATTAGCGTGCAATATTACACAATTATTTAACACAAAACACTATTATTAAAAAAAAAATTTACACGATATTTTCTATTTTGGCATTTTCTGCCATATAGGAGGAACGGACTAGTGGTGCGCTTTCAATATGGGAGAATCCTAATTCTATTCCATACTCTTTGTATCTATTAAACAACTCTGGATGAACATATTCAGCAACCTCTACATTTTGCTTTGTGGGTTGTAAATACTGGCCAATGGTAATCATTTTAGCCCCTGCCGCGTGAGCATCTCTCATAAGCTCCTTCACTTCCTCCTCCGTTTCACCCAATCCTACCATTATACCTGTTTTGGCAATTACGCCGAGCGTGTTAATATTTCTTAAAACTTCCAAACTTTTTTCGTACGAGGCTTTGCTTCTCACCTCAGGGGTAATCCGTTTTACCGTTTCTAAGTTATGCCCTATAATATGAGGTTGGGCACTGTTTACAGTTTCTAAGAGTGCCATTTCGTAATCGGGGATAAGAAGTTCAATCACAACTTCTGGATTTTTCTCTTTAACCGCCATTACTGTATT
>CAYJOY010000106.1:6525-7356 GCA_964371885.1 uncultured Lentimicrobiaceae bacterium
CCTTTATCGGGCAAGTCATCCCTATCAACTGAAGTAATAACACAATGTTTTAGTTGCATTATGCGGATACTTTCTGCCAATTTCGCTGGTTCGTTCTCATCTATTGGGAGAGGTCGTCCCGATTTCGTGGCACAAAACTTACAGGTACGGGTGCAAACATCGCCTAATATCATAAATGTTGCGGTGCCTCTACTCCAACAATCACATTTATTGGGGCACATTCCACTACTGCAAATCGTGTGCAAATTATTATCCTCTACCAATTTACTTACGCTTGCAAATTGATTTGTACTTTTAATATTGATTTTTAACCACTCTGGTTTTCTCGTAATTTTCATATCTAATAAAGCGCTACTATTCCTTTGAGGGAGCCTCTAAAGTGTTAGGATTGAACTTATTTTTAATCCATTCAATTGCCAACTCAAACCCTATAGCCGCAGCCACAACCATGGTAGGATAGGCAAACATGGCGTGTCGCCAACCTCCATACACATTAGCATTTGAAAATACAATCCAAAAAACAGGGAAGAAGAAAGTAAATATAATGATAAAAGTGTAGAAATAGTTCTCTTTTTTTCTCCATACTAAGCTCAAATAGAGGATTAACCCTACAATTACCGAGAGAGGAATCGTCATTAGAATATACTTCGGGGTATAGTACCACGGAAGAATATCGGACCAGATGAGTTCTCCTTCAAAAAGCTGTCGAAGCGAAACAGAAAAATCAGACATTTCGAGGTACGCTTCCCAGGTATTTTTCAGAGGAGCTTCTAGTGCAAATGGCCAAAGCAGTATCCCTAAAAAGAACGAAACCACTGCCACCACAGCTAT
>CAYJOY010000107.1:0-4485 GCA_964371885.1 uncultured Lentimicrobiaceae bacterium
AATATATCGCGCAAAGATGGGTAAAACAGAGATTTTTTTGTCAATATTAATTATTGTTATAAAATCGATGGGGAATTATTAGATGACCCCTAAAGAAAGAGCGTTGAAAAAATCACACCAAGAAGCAAAAAATAATAAAATTGTGAATTTCTTTTAATCGTAAAAAGTAAAGAGGAGAACAAATCTCCTCTTTTTTTTGCTAAATTTACGGGTTACGAATTAAACTCATCCTCTTCCTCACCTAAATAATATCTTGTTTGTAAAACGATGGCAGAGGCATCTTCAACTCTCTTGAGAAATAGAAGAACCGCACCCATTCGGTTCCTGGCATGGCACTCATGCTTTCTAGCATTTTAATGTCTATGAGATAACGATTAGGTGTTTCCATTTCTTCAACATCAGTTTTAATCATAGAAAATGGGCCAGATAGTCCTGCAGCAACAACTATGCTTTTACCTGCAAAGTCAAATTCTGGAGCTTCTGTACCACAAAAATCTTCCAATTCTTCGTTGCTATTAATAATTACTATAGTGTCACTTGCAGTTAATGAGTAAAGTGTATAATATCGAAACTCGTGAGGCATTGGCAATTGATCTGTAACGTCTATTGCAGTAAACTCGTTTGAATCCTCAGCTTTTTCACAAGCAACGAAGAACAGAGCTATAATCAATATGCTTGCTATTGATATTAGCATGGAATTAAAATTTATTTTTTTCATGTTTCTATTTTTTTTTAATAAACAACCAATGTTTTCTTCATTATGTTGTACATTTAAATCAATATCCTATTACTAAAAAATATCACTATAATAATCTTAATAGGATGATTTGGAGATTACTATAATGGATGCTATTAATTGTTTTGGTAACGGGTGCTCATAGTATCATAGGGCACCCAAAAACTTCCATAAAGCATCTGTGCCCAAAATGGGAAATGTTTTTTTTTAGGATAAAATGGTCGCCTTTTTTCATGTAATTTGGTTTAAACGACTTCTTATTTTTGCCTTTCGTTCCAGCTGTTGAGCGTAAGGTGCTACCACTCAACACTAGAACTTAATTCTGCTGGCAAAACTACTAAAAAAATGCTACAAAACTTACATTTTATTGTTTTTTTGCATGTTTTACTTACTTGCTTATTTGCTGATATAAAGTTATTTATAAATTCATTGATGTCAACTCCTGTAATTTGTCAAGTAGAAATAATCTATAGGGGTCAGTTACTGTTAAATAGCTCCTTCTACTAAGCCAATGCTACTATTTATAGATACAAGCTCTCGTTGCTTTGTAAGCAATTTACTGTGTAAGTGTTCAAATTTTGCAAAAGTTACTTTTAAAACACCTCTTCAATGCTTTTTTTAGATTTGAATCGGCAAAAATACAAAAAAAATCATAGAAAGTCATTTTTTAGATAATTTTTTTTCAATAGATGCGTTTATAGGTTGTGTTTTTCAGAAAATATACGTCTAAAAACCGTGTTTTGACAAAATTAAATACATGATATAAAACTATTTACTAAATCAATATGAGACAACTAGTAATTTCAAAATCCATTACTAACCGCGATGGTGCTACATTAGACAGATTCTTATCGGATATTGGTAAGGTGAGTTTAATTTCGGCCGAGGAAGAAGCTGAGCTAGCCAGAAGGATAAAGCAAGGCGACACCGAAGCGTTAGAAAAACTAACCAAAGCCAATCTTCGTTTTGTGGTATCTGTAGCTAAACAGTATCAAAACCAAGGTATTGGGTTGCAAGACTTAATTAACGAGGGGAATTTAGGGTTAATTAAGGCTGCTACACGCTTCGATGAGACGCGTGGTTTTAAATTTATCTCATTTGCAGTTTGGTGGATCCGTCAAGCGATACATCAAGCCATTGCCGACCAATCTAGAATAGTGCGTCTTCCTCAAAATCAGTTAGGAACCATTAACAGAATTAAAAAAAGAATTGGTCAATTAGAACAAAAACTTCAACGCATCCCTACCCTCGATGAAATAGCTACCGAAGTAGATATACCTGCTCCTAAAGTAGCTGAGTTACTAAAAATGAGCAGCCATGCCCAATCTATGGACTCACCCATCTCACAAAACGACGACACCAAATTTGTGGATATATTTATCCCCGAAAACAGTGAAAGAACAGACTCAACGTTAATTAGAGAATCGGTATCTTCAGAAATTGACAATGTGCTTGCCGTACTACAAGAAAACGAAAAAGAGATTATAAAACTCTATTTCGGCATTGGGGTACCTCACGAATACACCCTAGATGAAATTGCAGATAAATTTCAACTAAGTCGTGAAAGAGTACGCCAGATTAAAGAAAGAGCGTTGAAAAAATTACGCCAAGAAGCCAAAAATAACAAAATTGCCAACTTCTTCTAAGTAGCTTTAATCGCCACAATACAAGGGGAGGATGTTAATACATTCTCCCTTTTTATTTGCTAAATTATTGGGTTGCATAACTTTTAGCTGTCGAGCCCGCGACTTCGGGTAACAAAGAACACCCCTACAAAAATACATAGTGCACACATTACTTTCGGGAAAGTAATGGTTCCCTGCCCTAGCCATACGCCCAAAAATGAAGCTACCATAGGTTGAACGTAGTTGTACATACTCATAGTGGTTGGGCGAATATATCTTTGCGCTACAGGAACTAAAAGATAAGATAGAAATGTTGCACCTATTAAAATATAGGCTACCAAACCTATGTTTTTTCCATTAAAAGGTTGTGTCCAAATTGCAGCATTGAGAAAATCTTGGCAAAGAAAAGGGAATGTTATCATGGTAGAAATTAGGAACATCCATTTCATAACGGTTATGGAAGTGTATTTTCTACTTATTCCTCTGCTAAAAACGAAGAAGCAGCTATAGGAAAACGAGGAGCCTATTACCATAATATTACCCCAAAAAGATGAACCTTCACCTGTTAATCCACTGTGTGTGAGGTAAACGAATGCCAAAGCACCCGATGCACCTAGGGCAACACCACCCGCTTTCATTGTAGAAATGGGCTCTCTTAAATAGAAAAAAGAGACAATCATAGTGATAATGGGAACAATGGTAGTGATGATAGAGGCGTCAATTGGAGAGGTTTGTTCCATAGCCAATAAAAATAGCATCTGGTTTATTACTATTCCTAAACAGGCGGCTAAAACCACCCACTTTCTGTCACCTTTCTCAATCTTTTCCGACTTGATAAACAGCGAGGCAGTCCAAAAAGCCACGGTGCCAAAGAGCAATCGCAACAACATAAGCGATTGTGGACCAAGCGTTCCCGCATCGAGAACTAACTTGGTAAAAGTGAAATTTAAACCAAACAACAACGCTACAAGAAGCATAGTTGCGTTTCCTATTACCTTTGGATGTATTGCCATAACTGTAAACTACTTCCCTATGCAAAAGCGGCTAAAAATAGTTCCTAAAATATCGTCATTGGTTACCTGACCAGTTATTTCACCTAAGTAATGAAGTATTGTGTTAATCTCAACTGTAATAATATCGGTAGGAAGTTGTTGATCGAACCCCTCTTTTACCCGTTGTATCGTTTCAACTATTTTTAGCATGATATCGTAGTGGCGCACGTTGGTGAGCAATGTAGTATCGGCTATGTTTAAGCGTTGTATATGCGCGTTAAAAAACGACAATAACTCATCAATATTGACTTTATGTTTTGCAGAGATAAAAACGGTTGGATACCCCAATTGTTCTTGAAACTGTTTCGGATAATCTTCTAAACAATCTATTTTATTGGCCAAAATCAATATCTCTTTATTTATGAAATCAATTTCGTTTTCGAGGAACAGTAATTCTTTCTCAATTTCTTCTATTGGTGTTTTGGCAATGTCTACCACATATAATATAATATGGGCTTGGTCTATAGATTTAAAGGTACGTGCAATGCCAAAGTTTTCCACTTCATCGTCTGTAAGTCTAATGCCGGCAGTATCAATAAACCGGAAATTGGTACCGTTAATAGAGAATTGTCCTTCAACAGTATCGCGGGTTGTACCTGGCGTATTCGATACAATAGCACGCTCGTCGTTTAAAATGGCATTCAACAACGTCGATTTTCCCACATTGGGTTTTCCTATAATTGCCACAGGAATCCCCTCTTTGAGGACATTTCCGAGTTTAAACGACTGGCAGAGTTTCGAAAACTCACATTGTAATGTATTGAGTATCTTTAACAAAGTTTCTCTATCGGCAAACTCTACCTCCTCTTCACTAAAATCAAGTTCGAGAGTCATGAGTGCAGCTAAATCGACACATTGTTTACGCAATACTTCTATTTCTTGAGAGAATCCCCCTTTCAGTTGATGAATGGCGAGTTTGTGCGCCATTTCCGATTGCGAATCTATCAAATCGACCACTCCCTCAATTTGAGGGAGGTCGAGTTTATTATTTAAAAAAGCACGCATCGAGAACTCGCCAGGGTTGGCTAGCGAGGCTCCATTTTGCAACAGTAGCTCTATCAGTTTTTTTTGG
>CAYJOY010000107.1:4531-7348 GCA_964371885.1 uncultured Lentimicrobiaceae bacterium
TCCACAATCTCTTCACCTGTATATGTATTAGGTGCTAAGTATTTCACCATCATTACTTGATCGATAAGTTGCTCATCATCGTAAAGTTCATAAAACCCCGAATAATGGGCAGGCGCGGCTTTAAATCTCTCAGGATTATTTAACAATTGAGCACTTATTTCTACCGATTGAGGACCAGAAAGTCTTATAATACTAAGCGCTCCTACCCCTTGCGGCGTAGCTATTGAACAGATAGTGTTGTTTCTCATAAATTACAATACTTTTAGATTTTCACTGATAATTATCTAATATTATTAAGATTACTGTTCTGATGGGAATATTTTTCCTATTACGTTTTTCATAGCATCATCCAATCCTGCCACATCTTTTCCTCCTGCGGTTGCTAATGTGGGCTGTCCGCCGCCGCCGCCTTGCATCAATTTAGCTGCCTCGCGCACCATATTTCCTGCATTGTAACCTTCAGCAACTAAATCATCGGAAAGCGCTACTATTAAATTGGGTTTATCGCCAACATCAGTTCCAAAAACAACCAACAATTTCGATTTTTCGTTTCTAATTTTGTAAGCGGCCTGACGCATTACATCTGGAAGAAGTTGCCCTTTAAAAACTAACAGATGACGTCCATTTAGCTCTTCAATTAATTTTATAATATCCTTAGCAAAGTGCGCAATGCGTTCTTGTTCAAATACTTCAAGGTCTTTTTTAAACTTGTCATTTTCTTCAAAAATCTTTTTCAATCCTTGAAGAATATTGGGAGAGTTCAAGAACTTCTTCACATCTTCAATCATGTGTACATTCATATTTACAAACGTTTCTGCCGCTACACCCGTTACTGCTTCTATGCGTCGCACGCCCGCCGCAATTGCCGACTCGCTCACAATACGTACATAACCGATATTACCAGTACTTTCAGCATGTGTACCCCCGCAAAGTTCTATCGAATCATTGAATTTTACTACACGCACTTCATCACCATATTTTTCTCCAAATAGGGCAATTGCCCCTTCTTGGTTAGCTGCCTCTATCGACATATAGCGAGTACTTTGTGGTGAATTGGCACGCACTAAGCTATTTACCAGCGATTCAATCTCTCGTAATTGCTCATCTTCTATTTTAGAAAAATGAGAAAAATCGAAACGTAAACGTTCAGGTGTTACTAACGACCCTTTTTGTTCTACATGATCACCAACCACTTTGCGCAGTGCATAGTGAATAAGGTGGGTGGCTGTATGGTTATTTTGAACAGCTTTACGATGCTCTTCAGCTACTATTGCTGTAAAGTTTGCCGTTATATTTTCAGGCAATTTACTTGTTATGTGAACAATAGAGTTATTCTCTTTCATCACATTCACTATCTCAATCTTTTCATTGATACTTTCTAAAACACCAATATCTCCCACTTGTCCACCCGATTCGGCATAGAAAGGGGTTTTATTAAGGATGAGTTGGAAGAATGTTTTGCCTTTTGTACTTACCTTTCTGTATTTCACCACTTTCGTATCGCATTGCAAGGTGTTATAACCTAGAAATTCGGTGGTTTGAAAATCTGGAATGAGTTCTATCCAATCGCCTGTTTCTATTGAAGATGCGGCACGCGATCTGGTTTTCTGTTCTTCCAATCCTTTTTCGAAGCCCGCCATATCAACAGTTAGTCCCTTTTCAGAGGCTAACAACTGAGTTAAATCTATAGGGAAGCCGTACGTATCGAATAGCTCGAACGCAAAAGCACCGTTTACTGTTTTTTCATTATTTTCATGTAATTTCTGAGCATAATTATCAAATTTCACAATCCCAGATGCCAAGGTTTTTAAGAACGAGTTTTCCTCTTCTTTTATCACTTTCTCTACAAGTGTTAGTTGTTTTTTAAGTTCAGGAAACGCGCCTCCCATTTGCTCTGCCAACTGTGGCACTAATTCACAAATAAATGGTTTATTCAAGTTCAAGAATGTATAACCATATCGAATAGCACGACGCAAGATACGACGAATTACGTAACCAGCCCCTGCGTTTGAGGGGAGTTGCCCATCGGCAATGGCAAAGCTCACCGCTCGTAAATGGTCGGCTATAACACGCATGGCGATGTCGGAACTTTCATTGTTGCCGTATGTTTTATTCGATATTTCAGCTATTTTTTGGATAAGAGGTTGGAACACATCGGTATCGTAATTAGACTGCTTGTTTTGCACCGCCATACACAAACGTTCGAACCCCATCCCTGTATCTACATGATTATTGGCTAATTTCTGAAGTTCGCCAGAGCTAATACGGTTAAATTGAATAAATACGAGATTCCAAATTTCCACCACAAGTGGGTTGTCCATGTGTATTAACGATGCGCCTGGTACCGCAGCACGCTCTTCATCGCTTCTTAGGTCGATATGAATTTCTGAGCAGGGGCCGCAAGGACCGGTGTCGCCCATTTCCCAAAAATTATCTTTTTTATTTCCATAAATGATACGTTCTTTTGGAAGATATTTAGTCCAAAAATCAAGTGCTTCAGTATCTTCTGTAGTTCCATCATTTTGATCACCTTCAAAAACGGTAGCATATAATCTTTCGGGATCTAACCCGATGGTTTCAGTTAAAAATTCCCATGCCCATGCTATGGCTTCCGCTTTAAAGTAGTTTCCAAACGACCAATTGCCTAACATTTCGAACATGGTGTGGTGGTAGGTATCTTTCCCCACCTCTTCAAGGTCGTTGTGTTTTCCTGATACTCTTAAACATTTTTGCGAGTTGGCAATTCTTGGCGAAGTAACAGCTTCGTTGCCCAAAAATATCCCTTTAAATTGGTTCATACCAGCATTGGTAAACATG
>CAYJOY010000108.1:0-7309 GCA_964371885.1 uncultured Lentimicrobiaceae bacterium
TTGTTCACAAAAAAGGTTTTTCCCCTCCCAAGAAATAACAAATTGGAATGACGTGCTTTATATAGTAGGACGGTAAGTTTTTAAAAGTATCTTTCTAATTGTCTCATATACTTTTCGTTTATGTTGAAAGTAGCGATTACAATGACAAGTATCACTAAATAAAATCATTATTTAAAAAAATGTTTTCCTTGCTTGCAAGTAAAATAGAATTATGGCATAAGAAATGCATAGGTTCATTTATCTTATATTTATCTTTGATTTGTAAAAAGCATACATATTATTAATCAGAAGTTATTACGGAAATTGTTTGTAAGAGGAGCACCCATGGCATTAGAATTAAAACAACAGTTGAAACAAACCCAACAGCTGTTAATGTCGCCACAGTTACAACAAGCCATTAAGCTTCTGCAAATGTCGCATTTGGAACTTGTGGATTATGTACAACAAGAGCTTATGGAAAACCCTTTTTTGGAGGAAGGCTCTTCTGCTATAGACGTATCCGAATTTGAACATGATTTTTCACAAAGCCCCAAAAAGAGCGAAGATAAAGATGAGGGGTATCAGTTTGATGAAGTCAGCTCAAATGGGGATTGGGAAAACTATTTAGGTGAACTTTCAAGCGCGCCTCGAATAAGTTCTATAAAAGATTTTGACAGTTTAGATGATTTGAATCCCCTTGAAACACGTTATGCTTCCAAAACCACCCTCGAAGCGCACCTTATGTGGCAACTTCGTCTTTCCAAGCTAAAAGAACATCAAGTGGAAATCGGCGAATATGTTTTGGGAAATATTGACTACGCCGGTTATTTACAAGCAACAAATCAAGAAATTGCAGAGCAGGCGCAGTGCAAAGTAGAAGATGTTGAAGAGGTTGTGCGTTTTGTGCAACGTCTCGATCCTGTGGGAATTGCTTCAAGAAATCCACAAGAGTGTTTACTCGTACAGATTGAGGTATTAGGCTATGACAGAGATCCTATTCTTACCGACCTCATAAAATATCATCTTAACGATTTGGAAACGCATAGATATAAGCCTGTTATGCGTAAATTTAAAATCGATTTGGAAGAACTTAAAGAGTATATCGATATTATCCAATCTCTAAACCCCATGCCGGGTGCCGCTTATGGCGAAAGTGAACCCATTTTTGTGAGCCCCGATGTGCATGTTATTCCCTATGAGAATGATTTTATTATTGTTTTGAGTGACGATCTTCCTGCACTGCAAATCAACGAATTTTTGAATAAAGACGATAAAAATATGACCGGTGAAGTCAAAGACTATTCACAGAAAAAAATCACCTCTGCCACATGGCTTATAAAAAGTTTGGAACAAAGGCGTCGAACCCTTTATAAGGTTATGGAAAGTATTCTAAAATTCCAAAAAGAGTTTTTTACAGACGGAGTAAGCAAACTCAAGCCTCTTATCCTTAAGGATATTTCAGAAGATATCGAAATGCATGAATCTTCTGTGAGCCGCATCACTACCAATAAATACGTTGCGACTCCCCATGGCACCTTTGAGCTTAAATTTTTCTTCAACAGCGCCCTTGAGTCCGATGATGGCAACCAAGTAGGTTCTGAAAGTGTAAAGGCGCTGATAAAGCAAATGATTTCCAAAGAAGACCCCAAAGCTCCTTTGGCTGATGAAAAATTATGTGATCTTTTAAAGGATGAACTTGGGGTGGCCATTGCAAGAAGAACTGTTGCAAAATACAGAACTGCCCTTGGTATTGCCTCATCATCCAAGCGAAAAGAACATTTTTAAAGGAAGGATAGTATGTATAAACACACTAAACTCATTCTTTGTCTGTTTGTTATAAGTCTTTTCTCATGTCTCTCTACGCTCACATCTTCTGCGTTGGCGGCGCCTCTCCAAACTCGAGGTGCCATTTTAATGAATCTTGACACTGTTAAAGTGTTATATGAGCAAAATGCAGAAAAAAAAATACCGCCAGCATCCCTTACAAAAATTATGACGATGTATTTGGTTTTTGAGGATTTGAAAGCCAAAAAAATTTCTCTCTCGACAAAAGTTAAAGTAAGCTCCAAGGCCGCCAATATCGAAGGATCGTCCATGGGGCTTGTGCGCGGGGAATATGTCACCGTCGAAAAATTGCTGACAGGCATGGCGGTTGCGTCGGGTAATGATGCTTGTGTTGCTATTGCCGAACATTTAGCGGGATCTGAAAGTGCCTTTGTAAGGCGTATGAATGATAAAGCTCGTCGGTTGAAAATGAAAAATACGGTTTTTAGAAATTCCAGCGGTTTGCCGGCCAAAGGGCAATTCACCACTGCTACAGACATGCTTGCGCTCAGCAGAAATTATATAATGCTTCATCCTGAAGGTCTTCGCTATCACAGTAAAAAGCATATGTACCACCGTGGTGTAAAAAAAGTAAACAAACACCCTCAGCTAGGAAATTATAGAGGTACTGACGGCCTAAAAACCGGTTGGACACGGGCTTCCGGTTATAATATTGTGAGCACATCGAGACAGGGGAAAGTGAGGCTTATTGCGGTTATTTTGGGGGCAGAAAGTTCAAAAATACGAGCAAAAGAGCTAAACCGTTTGATGAATGCTGGTTTTCGTTCGTCAAAGAAAAATACTTCGGTGTACAATTTATTGTAATAAAAATGTAGTTGGTCTATGGAAGAAATTCTTTAAGCCAAAGGCATATACGGTAGTGATAATTTGTTTTTAACGTTTTAAATGTAGTGAGGATTTTATGGACCAACTTACAGAAATTGTAAAGAGTATCAATAGCGTTCTTTGGGGACCTTATTGTCTTATTCCTTTGCTCGTCGGAGCAGGTATTTATTTTACGTTTAAACTGAATTTTATCCAAATTCGTCGCTTTAAGCGTGCAATTGACTATACATTTAAAGGAATTTCCTTAAAAGGTGAAAAAGCAGACACCGAAGGGATGAGCTCTTTCCAATCTCTAACCACAGCTGTAGCGGCTCAAGTGGGTACAGGGAACCTTGCAGGGGCGGCATCCGCCATTGCCTCAGGTGGTCCCGGTGCAATTTTTTGGATGTGGATAGCCGCTTTCTTTGGTATGGCAACCATCTTTGCCGAAGCTGTCCTTGCTCAAATTTATAAAACCAAAGATGATAAAGGCGCCAGTGTCGGTGGTCCCGCCTACTATATTTCTAAAGGTCTCGGAAGTAAGGCTTTAGCCGGATTTTTCTCTATTACCATTATTTTAGCGCTTGGCTTCATTGGTAATATGGTACAAGCAAACTCCATTGCCGATGCATTTTACACTGCTTTTGGTATACCTCAAATAGCGGTTGGCCTTGTGGTTGCCGCATTTGTAGGTTTTATTTTTATTGGTGGTGTAAGCCGTCTTGCCGCTACGACAGAGAAAGTTGTTCCTTTTATGGCTCTTCTATATCTTATCGGTGGCTTTTATATTGTATTCACAAACCTTGAAATGGTTATCCCATCCCTCAAAATGATTTTTGTGGGCGCTTTCAACCCTGAGGCCGCAACAGGTGGTGTTATTGGGGTAAGCGTGAAAGAGGCTATCCGTTATGGTGTGGCTCGTGGTCTTTTCTCAAACGAAGCTGGTATGGGATCAACTCCTCATGCCCACGCTATCGCAAAAGTAAAACATCCGGCACAACAAGGTCTTGTGGCCGTTATCGGTATTGCCTTTGACACATTCGTGGTACTCACCATGACTGCTATTGTTATTTTTGTAACCGGCGCTATCGGTACAGATCCAAATAGTGTACCCACAGGTATTGCTCTTACTCAAGCGGCGTTTCATAACGGCTTGGGTGGGTTTGGACATAGCTTTGTCGCTATTTGCTTGTTCTTCTTTGCTTGCTCAACGATTATCAGCTGGGGCTTTTTTGGCGAACAAAATATTAAATTCCTTTTTGGAACACAAGCGGTTACCACCTATCGAGTTATTGTAATAGCATTTCTTATTATGGGTTCCTTGCTCAAGGTAGATCTTGTTTGGGAACTTGCGGACATGTTTAACGGTATCATGGTTCTGCCGAACATTATCGCTCTCTTTGCCCTTGCTAAAGTAGTAAGCAATGCTTTGAAAGAATACGAAGACGACTACGTTAAAGAGTTACTCAATAAGTAAAAATTACACACATCGTATAGGGAATGTGTATAATTTTTACGCAGTGTATTAGAGGTGAAAATAAGACGATATTATTATGTTCTGCTATATCAATGGATTATCTTTTTGCGCTACTTTGGCACGGCATTTGCTATAAAGAAGTATCACATCGAGAACAACGATGATTATATATAGAACATACGCCATCCCCATAAATGGTTTATGTGGGTAACAACGACTCCCAAACGTCGATAATATATATTTTTCTCCTCAAAACTAAACTCCTCTGTATAAAAAAAGCCCATTTATGGGCTTTTTTTGTCGGCTAGTTTTAGTTGATTATTCTTGGGAGGGGAAAACCTTTTTTGTGAACAAAAAAGCGTTTTTCCCCTCCCACACCCTCCCCTTTTCCAAAAAAAACTTTAATAGGCAGGTGTAAAATTCATTAACAATATGTTTCTTATTATATCAAACTTTTAAGTCTATGGTAAATTGGAATGACGTGCTATAACATGTGTTATAAACACCTTTCCTTACTCTTGCCTTATAGAAAAAAATGATTAATTGTTCTTTATCAAAAAATATATGGAGACAAAATGACAAGTTCAATAAAAACTACGATGCTTTTTGCGGCGCTGATTGCGCTTTTTATGGTAATAGGTAATTTAGTCGGCGGAAAAGCCGGCATGGCCCTAGCTTTTGGTTTTGCCGCTATTACCAGTTTGGCAAGTTACTGGTATTCCGATAAAATGGTGCTTAAAATGTATAAGGCACAAGAATTACAAAAATCGGATGCCCCACAAATACACCAAATGGTGGAAGAGCTTTGCCAAAACGCAGGCATTCCAAAACCAAAAATCTATATTATTCCCGAGCAAAGCCCCAATGCTTTTGCTACAGGCAGAAATCCCGATAATGCGGCCGTTGCAGTTACTCAAGGTATTATGCGCCTTTTAAGCCCCGAAGAGTTACGAGGCGTTTTGGCGCACGAAATTGCCCACATTGCCCATCGCGACATTCTTATCCAAACCATTGCGGCTATTTTTGGTGCGGCTATCACAAGTATCGCCAATATGCTTTATTTTTCGTCCCTATTCGGTTCTTCATCCAACAACGAAGAAGGCGGAGGTAACGGTGGTTTCTTGGGGAGCATCCTTATTATGATTTTGGCTCCCCTTGCCGCAAGCCTTATCCAAATGGCCATTTCTCGCTCTCGTGAATATCTGGCGGACGAAGGAGGCGCTAAGTATTCATCTGACCCCCTCGCCCTTGCTCGTGCCCTCGACAAAATTTCAAACTACAGCAAGCAAATTCCCATGCAAGCAAACCCCGCTACAGAAAATATGTTTATTATTTCACCCCTCGCAGGCGGAAACTATAAAGCACTCTTTAGCACACACCCACCAACCGAAGAAAGAATCCAACGTCTAGCCGAAATGGCACAAGTCAGAAGATAGTTTTTTAGAGTGTTTTTTATTTTGTTGGGAGGGGGAGAACCTATTTTTTGAGTTAACCTTGAAATGACGCTAAATTTCGCTTTGCTCAGTATAGCGTCATTACAAGGTTGACACTAAAAAATGGGGTTACCCCCTCAAAAAATCCTCACTAAAAAACTACAGAGATTCTACACCGCCAAAAAGGGCATAGCGGGTTTCCATATAATCCATAAGACCTTCCGGGGCACCTTCTTTGCCCATGCCACTTTCTTTGATACCGCCGAAGGGCACTTCGGCCATAGCGAGGATGGCGTCGTTTATGCCTACCATACCGAATTCAAGTTCTTCGGACATACGCCAAGAACGAGCCATATCGTTTGTCATAACATAGGCGGCAAGGCCGACTTGGCAATCATTGGCAATGGCAGTGGCTTCTGCTTCGTCTTCGAAGGTCATAATTGCCGCTACAGGGCCGAATATTTCTTCACGGAAGATACGCATTTCTTTGGTCAAGCCAGTTAGAAGGGTTGGCTCATAAAATAAACCACCAAGGGCGTGGCGTTTACCGCCAATTAAAATTTTTGCACCTTTTGATACTGCGTCTTCAACCAAGGCTTCTACTTTGCTAACGGCTTGTTCGTTGATCATGGGACCGATGGTAACGCCTTCTTCAAGACCATTTCCAACTTTAAAGGCATTAATTTGTTCAGAATAGGCTTTGATAAAATCGTCTACAATGCCTTTTTGAACTAAAAAGCGGTTAGCGCAAATACAAGTTTGTCCTGCGTTTCTGAATTTACATCCCACAGCGGCAGGAATAGTATTTTTTAGATTTGCATCATCAAAAATAATAAAGGGTGCGTTTCCGCCAAGCTCCATGGAAAGACGTTTCATGGTCACGGCTGATTGTGCCATAAGAGTTTTGCCCACTGGAGTTGATCCTGTGAAACTGATTTTACGCACTATGGGGTTTGCACACGCTTCTTTACCAATGGCAGCCGCATCGCCTGAAATAACGTTTACAACGCCTTTAGGGATTCCGGCTTCTTCTGCTAATTTAGCTAAGGCGAAAGCGCTGTATGGAGTATAAGCAGGAACTTTAATAATCATTGTACAACCGGCGGCAAGGGCAGGTGCTATTTTTCTGGTAATAAGGGAAGAGGGGAAATTCCAAGGAGTAATGGCAAAAACCACGCCTACGGGCGCCATATGGGTGATGGGACGAACGTTTGCCCTTGGCTGTGGGATAACTCTGCCGTAAGCACGTTTCGCTTCTTCGGCATACCATGGAAAATAAGAGGCTCCGATGCCAATTTCTGCAACAGATTCGGCAAGGGGTTTACCTTGTTCAAGGGTGAGAATACGTGCAAGAGTTTGTTTGTTTGCCTCGATAAGGTCAAACCATTTAATAAGGTAAGCACCACGTTCTTTGGCGGTCAATTTTTTCCAGCTTTTAAAAGCTGCTTGTGCCGCTTCAATGGCTCTTTTTGCTTCGGCGGCTCCACAATTAGGCACAGAACCGATACATTCACCTGTGGCAGGATTGAAAATGTCATTAGTAGATTTGTCATCAGCAACAATCCATTCACCGTTAATGTAACACTTTGAAATAAATAAATCCTTGTTTTCTAACTTATCCATGGTATCTCCTTGTGAGTTGAGTTATGTGTATTGTTTCTTTGAGGGGGAAAACCCTATTTTTGAGCGATCATATAATGACGCTAAATTTTGCTGTGCTCAATATTAGAGCATATCCAATAAATACTAAGCTGACAACCTCATGGATATG
>CAYJOY010000109.1:0-5920 GCA_964371885.1 uncultured Lentimicrobiaceae bacterium
CGGCTCAGGCGGAGGCGTGGGATATGGACATGGCAGAAGAGGTTATGTGAGTATTCCAGATTTAACCATAACAGAAAGAGGGCAGGTAACAGTAGAAGTGCATGTTGCAAAAGACGGAAGGGTGATTGCCGCACGTATATTCTCAGGCCAAACCACCATTACCAATACGAAAATCCAAAACGAGTGTTTGAAGCGCGCCCGCGAAACAGTTTACAGGAAAGGGAACGAAGAACTACGATTAATTGTTTTTAAACCGTAATAATCTAATGCAAATAGTGGAAAGCGTCCTCATCTCAGATGATTTGTTTACTCGCCATTTCTGTTGCGACCTATCGCACTGTAAAGGTGCTTGTTGCATAGAAGGTGATATGGGTGCCCCGCTAGAACAGTCGGAAGTGCTCGACCTAGAAGAAAATTATCCCATCTTTAAAAAATATATGCTCCCCGAAGGGATAGCCAAAATAGAAGATGAGGGAACTTTTGAAGTAGACCCATTCGGCGATTTAGTAACCCCGCTCATTAGTAATGCCTTGTGTGCTTATGCCTTTTACGACGAAAATGGGGTGGTGAAGTGTGCTATTGAGAAAGCATTCCTAAATAAAGAAATAGAGTATTATAAACCCATATCTTGCCACCTTTTTCCTATAAGAATTACAAAACTTCCCGATTATTTAGCCATTAACTACTTCCATTGGGAGGTGTGTTCGGCCGCTTTTAAAAAAGGGGATGATCTGCAATTACCCGTTTATAAATTTTTAAAAGAACCACTTATACGAAAATTCGGAGAAGAGTGGTACAACAGTTTAGAAGAGTTGGCTTCTACTATGAATAAGTAAGAATTAAAAAATATAGAAAATGCAAGAAAAAAGAAAATGTTTGATAATAGGTGGCGGGCCTGCTGGCTACACCGCTGGTATTTATGCTTCACGTGCCGGTTTACAGCCGCTTCTTTTTGAGGGGCTACAACCAGGTGGACAGTTATCGATTACCTCTGAAGTAGAAAATTTTCCAGGCTACCCTAAAGGAGAATCTGGACCAGTAATAATGGCCGATATAAGAAACCAAGCGTTGCATCATGGTACAGAGATTAGAGTGCAAGAAATTGCAAGTGTTAACTTTTCATCGCGCCCTTTCCTTTGTGTAACAGATAGTAACGAAGAGATACTCGCAGAAACGGTAATTATTGCTACAGGAGCTAAAGCGCGCTGGTTAGGTTTAGAAAGCGAACAGCAATATAGAGGTTTCGGGGTTTCAACCTGCGCTACCTGCGATGGCAACTTCTTTAAAGGAAAAGAGGTAGCAGTAATTGGCGGCGGCGATACTGCTTTAGAAGAAGCAACCTATTTGGCTAACCTATGCAAAAAGGTATATCTAATCCATAGAAGAGACCAATTTAGAGCCTCTTTGGCCATGCAAGAAAGGGTGAAGAAAACAGAAAACATTGAGGTTATTCTTAACGCTATACCCACAGAAATTCTTGGTGAAAAAGCTGGCTTTATGAAAGTTGTAAACGGAATTAAGTTGGAGAACAGAATTGATAATAGCGAAAGTGTAGTAAGCGTAGACGGTGTTTTTGTGGCTATTGGCGTAGATCCTGTAACCGAGCTTTTTAAAGGTCAAATAGAATTTGATGAATATGGTTATATTAAAACTGATGGAGTGCGACCTTTAACCAATGTAGCCGGTGTATTTGCAGCTGGCGATGTGCAAGACCCGCATTACCGCCAAGCAGTAACTGCCGCAGCATCTGGTTGTAAAGCAGCCATAGAGGCAGAAAGATTTCTCGCAGAAAACGAGTAAGAGATACAATGAATAGTCGGAAACTCTTCCTCCAACTCATAAAACCATTCACCGTTCGTTGGATAGTGTTTGCATGCTTAAATGCTTTAGCTATTGCCCTCTTTATTGTTTCCCTATTCTTGCTAGAACCTATAATTAAACTCCTATTTCAAGGAAATATGGACAATTGTAGTGCTATAAGTACTTATTTTGTAGAGCAAATTTCCTTAAAATTCCAAATCGATTTCCAAGCGCGAACAATAGTACTTATGGCGCTTGGAATTGTTTTTTTTATCCTCTTAAAGAGTATCCTGCAATTTTTTGCATTCTGGATTTTAGCACCCGCCAAAAGTGGAGTGTTGCAAAATTTAAGAAACATGCTCTATAAAAAAATGTTAATTTTACCACTCTCATATTACACCGAAGGAAAACGTGGTAATATGGTTAGTGTTGCCACAAACGATGTGCAAGAGATGGAATTTACACTGTTAAAATCGTTTCAGCAATTTCTAATGGATCCATTTACCGTGGCTATCTATCTCATTATTTTGTTTGTAATATCTCCCCAGTTAACTTTATTCGTGTTGCTGTTTCTCCCTGTGTCAGGATTAATAATTACCATCGCATCGCGAAGCTTAAGAAAAAAAGGGAGAAACGCTAAAGAAATATTAGGAGATACCTTTGCTTTTATTGAAGAAACCTTGTCGGGATTAAGAGTTATTAAGAGTTTTAACGTAGAACAAATTTTTAAGAGACGGTTCGATAAAAAGAATGAAAATTTTGCCTATTTACAAACTCGTATTCATCGTCATGTAGATTTAGCCTCACCGCTAAGTGAGGTGTTAGGGGTAGCTACCGTAATGGTAATTCTGGTTTTTGGAGCGTACCAAATCCTACAAGAAGATGCCACCCTCTCCGCGGCCTTATTCATTGTGTATATGTCTATTTTTGCGCAAGTAATTAATCCCATAAAAAATTGTGCAGCAGCTTACTCCAACTATCGACGAGGCATAGCAACACTCGATAGGGTGGTAGAAATATTAAATAGTGATGAGAAAATATTGGAAGACCCTAATCCAGTAGAGATCGCATCTTTTAATAATAAAATAGAATTTAAAGGGGTAAGCTTTGCATATCAAAAGGATAAACCTGTTTTAGAAGAGATAAACCTAGTTTTAGAAAAAGGGAAAACTTATGCAATTGTGGGAGAATCGGGGGCTGGAAAAAGTACACTCGTAGATTTGCTTCCCCGCTTTTATGATATTACTTCGGGAAGTTTAACCATAGATGATATACCTATTCAAAGATGCAAAATATCGCAGCTTAGATCGTTGTTTTCTATTGTATCGCAAGATGTTGTATTGTTTAATGATACTATTTGGAATAATTTAACATACGGTTTAGATAATGTAGATACAGATAGGGTAGTAGCGGCTGCTAAAAAGGCAGATGCCCTCACCTTTATCGAGAAATTGCCGTTACAATTTCAAACGGTGGTAGGCGATAGAGGCTCTTTACTTTCTGGTGGCGAAAAACAACGCATTAGTTTGGCGCGCGCCTTGCTCAGAAATACCCCCATTCTTATTCTCGATGAGGCAACTAGTGCCCTCGATATAGAGTCGGAAATGGCTATTCAAAATGCATTGCAAACTATTCAAGATAAAACGGTGATAATTATTGCACATAAACCTGCCACAATTAGAAATGCAGATGCTGTGATTACAGTGGTAGATAAACAAGCGATCATTTCATAGTCTTTTTTGTACATCCCGTAACCTTTTTTCTATTTCTGATCGAGTTATTGCTATTTTATTCAATAATTTTTAGTAATTTTGGAAGCTTTTTATTTACGCTCGCAGCGAAGTGTAAATCATTGAAATTTAACATCTTTTAAAAATTATAATAAAGAAAAAATGAATTTAATAGAACAAATTAAAGCCAAAGCCAAAGAAATTTCAAAAACGATTGTATTACCTGAAGGAGAAGAAGAGAGAACCCTAAGGGCAGCAGACATCATTTTAAGAGAAGGTTTTGCAAAATTAGTATTGCTAGGCAACGAGGCAGTAATTGCAGAAAAAGCGAAAGAGTGGGGCCTAACACACCTTTCAGGAGCAACAATTATCGATCCGAAAAACAATCCCAAACAGACATTCTATGCAGAAATGTTATGCGAAATTCGCAAAAGTAAAGGGATGCAGCTGGAGCAAGCGATGCGTTTAGTAGAAGATCCATTATATTTGGCCACATTGTTAATTAAAAACAAAGAGGTAGATGGCGAAGTAGCAGGGGCACTTAATGCCACTGGCGATGTATTACGCCCTGCTTTCCAAGTGGTGAAAACCTTACCTGGTGTTTCTGTTGTTTCGGGAGCGTTTATTATGCTTTTTAAAGACAAACAATGGGGCGATAACGGTGTAATGGTGTTTGCAGATTGTGCTGCCCATCCTAACCCTAACGAAAAAGAGTTGGCTGAGATTGCAGTAGTAACAGCACAAACGGCTAAATCGATAGCACAAATAGAGCCACGCGTGGCTATGTTGAGCTTCTCTACCAAAGGTTCGGCTAAACACGAGATGGTAGACAAGGTAGTAAATGCTACACGCATTGCCAGAGAAATGGACCCAACCTTAAAAATAGATGGCGAGCTACAAGCCGATGCCGCTATTGTTCCAAGCGTAGGGGCCTCTAAAGCTCCAGGTAGCGACATACCTGGTAAGGCTAACATTTTAGTATTCCCAACGTTAGAGGTGGGGAATATTGCCTACAAACTAGTGCAACGTATGGCAGGTGCCGAAGCAGTAGGGCCAATTATGCAAGGTATGGCTGCCCCTATCAACGATTTATCGCGCGGCTGCTCGGTAGATGACATTGTGAGCCTTGTGGCTATTACTGCTTGCCAAGCAGATTGTTAGGATGTAATTTTTACAGAGAAACAAATAGAGACGGGGTGCGCCTCGTCTCTATTATAAAAAATAATAATCATGAAAAAAATAATCTTTCTCATCACGTTTTTTTCTGCTTTTTTAATAGCTAACAGCCAGGTAATACCCATCCCAGAACCGAAAAAAGCGGAGCCATCGGAAACGACCAACAACGATAAACTACCCCCCGTAAAAAGTACTGCCGATAAAAGGGACGAGCGTAAAATTAAACTTGTGTATGGCGGAGGCTTGGGCTTCACATTCAATTCGAGTTACCTTTCTATACTACTAGCACCAGAAGTGGGTGCGCGATTAACCGATTGGCTGTTAATTGGAGTTTCCCCATCGTATCAGTTTGCATTTGGAAAGAATGTAACTGCACATATTTGGGGGATTAGACCTTATATACAACCTACAATAAAGGATTTCTTCGTGCATGTAGAATATGCGTATAGGTCGGAAAGGGCAACTTGGGAGGGCGATTTCGAGCCAGAAATTACCAACTACAACTCCATATCTGTAGGAATTGGCTATACTTACCCCGTGTCGAACAAAGTGTCGGTCTATGTTCTTGGATTATTACAAGTATATCAATGGAATAAAGATGCTAACCAAGGGCAATATTTTAATCCAGTAGTAAGGGTTGGGGTAAATTTACAAAGGTAAAATGTTACAATTAATAGCTAGGCAACGATATTTGTACCCCATAATGGTAGCGGCACTGTTTGTGGCAGCAGTCTACCTATTTCTCATATCTCCAAAGGTATTACCCACCGAAAACTCGTTCTTTTACCCCCTGTTTCTTTCATTTTACACATTGAAAGGGTGGGTAATAACACTCATATTATCAGTAAATCTCCTCGTACAACTCCTTTTATTATACGCGTATACAAGAAAATGCGATATTGTTTCAGCAAAATCGAACTTCCCTCAACTGCTATTTCTCATTTTCCTATTAATACCTCTCTTCAAAATAGGAATATCGCCCATGCTATTTGTGGTTACTATAATGTTGTTAATCTTATACCTTAGCAACAACGAAGTGTCGAAATACAATACACAATTCTTCTATATCGGTTTGCTTATAGGCACTATGATTTTGGTCGATTTTTCGGCTATTTCGCTGATAATCTACGCTGTATTTTCTGTGTTTCTTGGTGAGTTTTCGAAGTTACGGCAGTTTTTTCAAATAATATCAGGGCTAACTACTGTAATGTTTT
>CAYJOY010000109.1:5930-7301 GCA_964371885.1 uncultured Lentimicrobiaceae bacterium
CAAATGGAGGCAATAGTGCCTCAGTTTTTTACCACCATTCAGAATTATAACGCACATCCATTGTCATACTTTTTTTCATTTCAGCAGATAGGTTTTGTTTTAGTAGCATTCTTTTCACTCATACTTCTTACACTCAATAGAATAAAATTTAATAATCGATTAATTGTAACAAGGCAAAAATTAGTCATTTTTCACCTTTTTGCTATTTTTTCTATTGTAGCAGCTATCTTTACCCGTTTTTCAATCACTATCGAAAACTTTTACATGTTAGCCTATCTCCCTGTTATTTTAACCATTTTTATCGAAAATAATAAGGTAAAGGTGGTAAACGAGCTTCTCTTTTTAATTATTTGCTTAGGATTATGGCTTTAAAATCGAAATATTCGGAATCGTTGATACTAGAATGTGGCTGCGACGAAGCGGGGCGCGGTTGTTTGGCAGGGCCGGTGTTTGCCGCAGCTGTTATTTTACCGCCAAACTATACCCATCCGTTGTTAAACGACTCAAAACAACTTACGGAGAAGAATAGAGTAATTTTAAGGGAAGAGATTGAAAAAGAGGCTATTGCTTACGCAGTAGCGTCGGTATCCCATTCAGAAATAGACAAAATCAATATCTTAAACGCCTCTTTTTTATCGATGAATTTGGCGGTTAAACAATTAAAAACAGTACCTGAATTATTGTTGATAGATGGCAATAGATTTAAGAACAGTACAGAAATACCGCACGTTTGTATTGTAAAAGGCGATGCAAAATATTACGCAGTAGCCGCCGCCTCCATTTTAGCAAAAACTTATCGCGACGATTATATGAGTACAATCCATCAAGAGTTGCCGCAGTACGGTTGGAGCAAAAACAAAGGTTATCCAACAAAACAACACCGAGAAATGATAGCGCAACATGGCATTTCAATCTATCATAGAAGAAGCTTTCAACTTTTACCGCCACTTACACTGCCGTTTGGTGAAGAGGAGTAATGGGCATACATTGGCGTAGCAATTTTATTGTTTTTTTTATTTACAATTAGAAACAGCTTTGTTGCCTAAACTTTTTAAATTCTATAAAACGAATGTTTAGCTACGAATAATTCTGTAAATGAATTGTTTAACGGAACTAAAAAGTGTAAAACACTGGCTTTTAATATTTGTGAACGATCAACTTTATTAATGATGAAATTAATGATGAAAAATCAAAGAGAAATAGACGCCTAATTCACTAATTTTTTATATTTTCGCAACCGCAAAATATAGAGCAATGAAAAGGGTAATATTATCCCCTTTTATCCCTTTTTTTTGTCGATAAAATAGAATTTAATAACAATATAATCATCGAATTATGAATAAATTATCTGTATTAGCATTAGGAATAGTA
>CAYJOY010000110.1:0-7269 GCA_964371885.1 uncultured Lentimicrobiaceae bacterium
CTTATCTTGAAACACATCATAATGCTGAAGAAGAGGTGCATAGCTACCAAAAGCGAAAATATTACCCCCTGATGGAGAATCAAAAGGGATTGTATATCGATTGGGAGCGAAACAAGAATGCAACTCAATACAATATACCCATCATTTTGAGATTCAAAAATATTGATAGCGATAAACTTGAAAAAGCATTACATATTGCAATAAACAATCATAGTGGTATTAAATCGCATTTAACGAATGTTGAGGGTGTTGTAATGTTAGAACGTTGTGATGATAGAGATGTTGAGATTAAACGGAGCAAGGTAGATGGTGTTTTAACAGATCATGAGTTACGTGCGAAAATTTTACCTTTCGATCTCTTTGCTGAAGACCTGTCGCGTTTCGAGATTATAGAATCGAAGGGTTATACATATCTTTTTATGGATATACATCATATTTTGTTTGATGGTGGCTCTGTAGCGCTCTTGTTATCAGATTTGTATTCACTGTATGAGGGAGAAAATGTAGATAGCGAGGTTCTGACTCCATTTGATAGAGCACTTCTTGAAGAGGAGATGTTGACTGATGATAGATTGCAAGAACTTGATGAATACTTCGATACTCTTATCTCGTCGATTCAAACAACAGCTTACCCTCACTCCTCCGATAAAGTTGAGAGTGGTAGCCGTAGTTACTTCACAACGATAAAAGGAGAAGGTGTATCAGCGCTAGTGAAGAGCATAGGAGCGACAGAGAGTAACTACTTCTTAACGATGCTGATGCAAGTGCTTCATAGGCATACACGAGAAGAGCATATTCAAATAGCAACCCTATCAAATGGCCGTGGAGATGTTAACATTGCCAATAGTGTAGGTATGTTTGTAAAGACAATACCTGTGGTGAGTACACTAAAGAGTATTACGGTTGAGCAATGTGTTAAAGAGACACAAAATCAGATGATTGAAACTATAAGTCGTGATATTTATCCATTTACAAGATTAGTGGAACGACATGGTGTTGGAGTAGAGATAATGTTTGTTTTTCAACAAAATAGCAGAGAATATATTCCATTTAAGGATTGCGATATGCTGCCAATCGAGTTGGGGTTAGCAAAGATGCCAATCTCAATTCAAGTATTTGCACAAGGTGATGGCAATTATAATTTGCAAATAGAGTACGATAGCGCGCTATACAGCCACGAGAGTATGCAAACACTTGCCGATAGTATTAAGAATTTGACAGAGAATGTAACCTCTAAAGAAACCATAATTACAGATGTTCCGCTCCTATCAGAGAAAGTGCATCAAGAGTTGGTTACTCTGGGGCGAGGAGAGTATATTGACTATAATAGCGACGAAACGGCGATAGATGTTATCCTGCGGAATGTGGTATCGTACCCAGAGAAGATTGCTGTAATTGACAAATATAGTAAAATTTCGTATGAAGAGCTAGCCAACTACTCTAACAATGTAGCTGCAAAGTTGCTCGAGATGGGTTTAAACCGCGATGATTTTGTAGGGGTAATGCTTCCCCGTCGTAAGGAGTTCTCGGTGGCTCAAATAGGGGTTATGAGGGCAGGTGGTGCTTATGTGCCAATGGATGTGGAGTATCCTAACGATCGCATTGAGTATATGTTAAAAGATTCTATGGCTAAAATACTCATAACAACCAAGGAACTGTTTGCACAGAAACGAAAAGAAGGTGAGTTTAAGGTTGATAATGTGTTGTTTATTGAGGATATTGACAAAAAATCGAAATGCACCTCTATTAATAACACAACGCCTAATAATAATGCTTACATGATCTACACTTCAGGTTCTACAGGCAAACCTAAAGGTGTGGTAATACCTCATAAAGCGCTACTTATGTTTGTAATATGGTATTCAGAGGTCGAGAAAGTAGATCATAACTCTATTGTTGCCCTGCATTTTAGCTTTAGCTTCGATGCCTCGATTATAGACTCTATTACGCCACTGTTTAAAGCAGCCACCATACATATTATTAGCACAAAAATGCGTCACGACTTAGAAGCGTTTCATAATTATCTACTAGATAATAGAATTGATACGATGAACCTTACAACACAACTCGGGATGGAAATTGTTAATAGATATGGAGATTTGCCTCTTCGAACTCTCGGGGTTGGAGGAGAGAAGTTGTTGCCTACTGCTAAATCAAAAACGAGGCTGATTAATATTTATGGTCCAACAGAGTTTACAGTAATATCTTCCTATTATGTTGTGAAAGAGGGTGATGAGAATATTCCAATTGGTAGGCCAGCACCTAATAGTATTAACTATATTGTGGATAGGAATGGGAACCTCCTTCCGCGGGGATTGGCAGGCGAGCTATGCCTATCGGGGGTGCAAATAGCCAAAGGATATTGGCAAAGGGAAGAACTTACTGCCGAGAAGTTTGTGGAATGTAAATTCGATAAAGGGAATAAAATGTATCGTACTGGCGATTTAGCCCGCTGGAATGACGATGGACAGATAGAGTTTTTAGGACGTATTGATAATCAGGTGAAACTACGTGGTTTTCGTATTGAATTAGGTGAGATTGAAAATCAAATAAAGTCATTTAACAACATCTATCTGCCATTGTAGAGGTTCGTGAAATTAGCGGAGTGCAGCACTTATGTGCATATTATACAGCAGATGTAGCGATTGATAAGGAGCTACTCAAAAAACACCTTTCGGTATCGTTGACCGAATATATGGTGCCAACGGCTTATGTTCAGATGGAGGTAATGCCACTCACTCCCAACGGTAAGGTGGATAGAAAGAAACTCCCTGAGCCACAATTGAAGCTAACAACGGAATATATATCCCCGCGAAATAAAGTGGAGAGCGAAATTTGCGACCTCTTTATGAAGCAGTTAAAGATTGATCAAGTTGGGGTAAATGATGACTACTTTTTGATTGGCGGAAGCTCACTAAGTGCTATACGACTAGTTCTTGAAATTGGTAAATTGGGATATGATGTAAAATATGGAGATCTATTCAAATTGAAAACACCTTGTGAGATAGCTAAATTTATTAATGGAGAGTGTGGGCAGTCAACCGTTAACGATGAACACTTTGATATGTCGAACTATGATTACACGGCTATTGATAATCTTCTAAAACAGAACTATAAAGAGGATGCAATATTCGACTATGAACCCTATCGTTTTAAAACGGTGTTGTTAACGGGTGCCACAGGATACCTAGGGGTATATTTACTCAATAGGCTCATAACTGATGGAGCTATGAAAATTTATTGCCTAGTTCGACCCTCTAAGTATGTTAGTGTAAAAGAGAAGTTAAAGGCAGTTTATGCCTATTATTTTGACGATTTAGTGCCATTTGAAAATGGGCTAGTTGAGGTTGTTGAAGGTGATATTACAGATAAGAATCTTGTGAATAAGCTCTCTGTCTACTCTTTTGATACATTAATTAACCCTGCGGCAATGGTTAAGCATTTCATTGCAGACGACTCGATGTATTTGGCAAATGTTGTAGGAGTAGAGAATCTCATTAATCTATGTGAAAAGAACAAAGCACGGCTCATTCACATCTCAACCTATAGTGTTGCGGCTATGATATCGCCTCAAAGTACAGAACAATTAACAGAATCGAAGCACTACTATGGGCAGAAGAATAATAACGAGTATATTCGTACAAAATTCCTTGCCGAGAGAGCACTCTTTCAGGCGATTGCTGATGAGCGAATAGATGGAAAGGTGATGAGAGTGGGAAATTTGATGGGACGAGAAAACGATGGAGAATTCCAGATTAATTTTAGAAGCAATGCATTTATTAATACTATTAAGAGTTATAAAGTGTTGGGGGCATTTCCTCTCAAATCGATGAGTTTGCCTGTTGAGATATCTCCAATTAATAGAGTTGCAGAGGCAATTGTATCTTTAACTTCTACCCCAAAAACGATGGTTTTGTTTCATCCTTACAATCCTTACCGAGTCGATATGGGAGCAGTTATACGAGCTATGAATAGCTATGGGTTTACTGTTAAACTAGAAAGCGATATGCAATTTAGAGAGTGCGTCGATAACTTGAGACAAGACCCAAAGAAGAGCCTCTATCTTCAAGGGTTAATCCACTCGGCTACTAATGATAAAGACCTTGTTATGGCTACCGTCGATAATAGATTCACCACAACTGTGCTCTATAACTTAGGCTTCTATTGGTCGGTTGCCAATAATGACTACTTCTTCCATCTGCTTGAATCGCTTGATCACTTGGGCTTTTTTGACGAATAGCTATGTCATACCATATAGAAATATACGAGAATCCGCTCAAATTTCCCGAATCGAAATTTGAGCGGTATTTTGCCATGTTACCCACAGAAAGGAGAAATAAGGTGTTGAGTTATCGCAGTGTAATAGATAGGAACCTCTCACTATTGTCTTATGTGCTGCTACTGCAAGGTTTGGAGAAATATTATGGTGTAGCGTCGCTGAAAGAGTTACGATTAGCATACAACAAATACGGGAAACCTTATCTTATCGATTATCCAGACCTCCATTTTAATATTAGTCATTGTCACGAAGTGGTAGTGTGTGCTTTTGCGAACCGCCCTATTGGAGTAGATGTAGAGGGTTTGATAACGTACGACGAAACTCTGTTGCAAAAGGTTGCCAATATAGAGGAGTATCATGCCATTACTAATTCGAAAGACCCCAGATTAGCATTTACAATGTTATGGACAAAAAAAGAGAGCTATATGAAGATGCGAGGTATAGGGTTAGTAGATGATATTCACTCAATATTCGAGGTAGGTATAGAAACCAATGTGCGTTTCGAACATCACTATAAAGATGGACAGTTGTATGTGTTAAGTGTTTGTTATTTAATGCTTGAGAAGTGTTAGCCAACTCTGGTTTATGTTGTTTTTTTGAAAGAGGAACATTTTTTAATAGAGGTGCAACACGACGATGTATTAGATTGCTTTTACCACTAAGGAATGATATTCATAGAATCTGTAAATTCCTAGTAGATGGGTTGGTATTGTATAAAAAAGTATATATTTGCAAGTCTAATTTTACCCCATGCATAAGATAAGTAGTTACCCCTTATTACCTGTTATTGCCACAACTACGCCAAATTGCCAAAAGGGCGTTTTGCGGTTGCTTGGTGCTTTTTTTTGCAAAAATATATTATGGGGACTTCTAATAATTCTCCATCGATTTTGAAATAATAATTAATACGGACAAAAATCTTTCAAAATAAATATCGAAAAATTAAAAATAGATTATAAACAATTAAACAATACGAACATGAAAAAAACTATCCTTTTGTTGGGATTATTCTTTATGAGTATTTTTGGTACTCTTTTAGGACAAACCCCCACCCCCGTAACCGCAACTTTGGCCAACAATGTGCTCACGGTATCTGTTAACCCCAACGGCACCTCCTTAAAAGCGGCTATACATGCGGCGGCTACTGATGAGAACCGCGACCAGATTACCCGAGTGGTGATTCAAAACCCTGGAGCGGGCAACCTGATTATTCCTGAAAATGATTTGAGTAATTTATTCAGAGATGATGAGCATCCAATTGTACTATGGGAATCATTGGAAGCTATTGAGGGGTTGCAATATCTTAATACGGAAAATGTGACTGATATGAGTTCTATGTTCGGTTGGTGCACCGCGCTCACTGACTTGAATCTCTCTGGATTGAATACGGGGAATGTAACCGATATGGGGTATATGTTTAATCATTGCGATGCGCTGACCGAGTTAGACGTTTCTGGCTTTAACACTGAAAATGTGATTTTTATGAACCACATGTTTAATCATTGCCTCGCACTCACCGATTTGGACGTTTCTAATTTCAATACAGAAAATGTACTTTTTATGGAAAATATGTTTAGAGAGTGTACGGCACTAACCCAGCTAGACCTTTCATCTTTTAATACAAGAAATGTGCGAGAGATGTACTATCTGTTCTATGAATGTACGGCACTCACGCATTTAAATATAGAAAACTTTCACACAGGCCATTTAGATCCATCATCAACTGATCGTATGTTTCATTTAGACACCGCTTTAACACAAGTTGTAATAGGAGATTCCTTAATGCTCAATATTTCAGAGCAAATTGTACCCTACGCACCCGCTGGAACTATAGGCCTTTGGGAACGCGTGGGCGATTCGTTTAGATCGGCACTTATTCCCCATGCTAATGGCTATGCGACATCTGGAACCTACCAAAGGGTTCGCCGCGCTACTACGCCAGTAATAGCCACACTCAATGGAACTATACTCACCATTTCGGCTCACCCTAGTGGCACCTCTTTAAAAGATGCCTTACTAGAAGAAGTTACCGATGCCAACCGCCACCTCGTTACCAAAGTGGTTTTTGCAAACCCTGGGGGAGGAAACCTAATAATCCCTGAGCAAAATTTGGGAAGTCTATTTGCTCGCCCCTACGGTCAGAGTAGATACTGGAGCGTATTGCATACTATTGAAGGATGGGAATATCTCAACACTGAATATGTGACAAATATGACTTACATGTTCCATTTTTGCTCAGCACTCACTACCTTAGACCTTTCAAGTCTCAACACGCAAAGTGTAACCTCTATGGCGATTATGTTCTACGGTTGTAGTTCACTCACCAACTTAAACCTCTCTGGTTTCAATACCAGCAATGTTACGAATATGAATTATATGTTTTTTAGATGCTCGGCATTGCCAACATTGGACCTTTCCAGTTTCAATACAGAAAATGTGAGCAATATGAAACAGATGTTTCAGCAATGTGAGGCACTCACCCAAATAAACCTTTCGAACTTTAATACAAAAAATGTAACCGATATGTCGTATATGTTCACAAGTTGCCGTGCCCTTACCCATTTAAATCTCTCACATTTTAATACTGAAAATGTAACTGACATGCGCTCAATGCTCGGTGGTTGCTACTCCCTCAGTCAATTAGATGTTTCTGGTTTTAATACAGAAAAAGTAGATGATATGACAGGCATGTTCGCAAGTTGCCTTGCCCTTACCCAATTAAATCTTTCTAGTTTTAATACAGAAAAGGTAAAATATATGGACGAAATGTTCTCTCTTTGTCGTGCGCTCACCCAATTAGACCTTTCTAGTTTCAATACCGCAAATGTAATTAGTATGGATGAGATGTTCAGTTATTGCCAAGCCCTACCTCAAATAGACCTTTCCGGTTTCAACACTGCAAATGTACTTAGCATGGCCAATATGTTTGAAAATTGCCAAGCCCTTACTCAAATAGACCTTTCCGGTTTTAACACTGCAAGGGTAAGTAG
>CAYJOY010000111.1:0-7237 GCA_964371885.1 uncultured Lentimicrobiaceae bacterium
ACAATATTGGCGAATGTCCAAATGAAAAATACAAACCCCGACCACGACCATGTGAGAATAGCAAATCCGAGCCACTCTAAAAGTTCGCCAGTATAATTTACAGAATTAACCCTATTAAATAAAAAACGCTGTGGAAGGTAGTAATTGTTATCGTTTGGCCCTTTTCTTAACTGTCGTATTACTCTGTCTCCATGCATGTTAATAATCATCCCTGCAAAGAAGATAATAGTGCCAGTAATGAATTGTGGCGACCATAGCCACTCAATGGTATAGATATTTTCGGGAGAGAAATAGTAGAACCAGCCCGCCTGCATAAAAGCGTTGGCAATGTTGAAAATAATGCCAAACAGGATAGTTAGTACTGGAATTCTGCTGTTCCCTTTCATTAAACTGGGGAAAACGAAGCCCCGTTGCCCATAATGCAACATAAACAAAATAAAAAATGTAAAAGTAACAAAATTAAATGGCCTGCCAAAAACAAAAAGAGAAAAAAGATAACCAGCTAACATTAAAACAAATACAGGTATTTCAATGAGATACCAGCCCGTTTTACTCTTTACAGAATAACCCCATTTGTTCGAAAAAGTCATCCCATACGCAGGGGTTACAAATTGGAGCGCAACAAAAATAATCCCCGCCAATACGACCATTCCGATAAGGAAGTTGGAGTAAAATTCTTGCCAATTTTCTAGGATAAACATAGCTTAAAATTTAGGGGACAAAATTACATTTTTTTTTTGAGTTATCATTAGTGCTCAATTTCCCTCAATTGTGAGTAGGCACGGGTAAATTTTGCGACTGTTTTATCAGCAACAAATTGTTTAAAAAATAATCTTATATATATATATTAGCGGGATAAAATAAAATAAATTCGCGTCCAAAATTACGTTGAATATGAGAAAGCAGAAAGAGCCTAATTGGCTAATGATTATTAGAATAGCACTAGCAGCAGTATTTTTATTTTCAGGTTTCGCAAAAGCCATTAATCCAGTAGGTTTTGGTGTTACAATGCACGAATACTTCATGTCGTTCGGCATGGGTTTTCTTCAGCCCATAGCCGAAGTTTCGGGAATGATTGCCATAACGTCGGAGTTTATTTTGGGCTTTATGCTCCTATTTAGGATAAAAACGAAATTGGCAAGCTTGGGTTACCTCGTTTTCATGACTTTCTTCTTCTTCCTAACAATGTGGCTAGCTATAGCAGAGTACCTCGAGGTAAATAAAATCTACGACTTTGGTGTAGTACGCGATTGTGGCTGCTTTGGCGATGCCGTAGAAATGAGCAATATGCAAACATTCCTCAAGAATGTAGCCATTATGGCGGCAACGCTCATTGTGTTCAAAATGAGAAATACCATCCCAGACATACGCCTTACAGAGTTCGGGAAATGGTTATTTACAGGGATAGTAACGGTGCTCATAGTGGCATTTCAGGTATATTCCATCGCAAACCTTCCCATAATAGATTTTTCAGAGTGGAAAAAAGGGGAAAATGTAGCCGCTAAATTTATTGATGAACCCGATGTGAAAGATTTCTTGTTTGTATACCAAAAAGGAGATACCGTTGTGAAACTGAATGCTAACGAACTAGAAACAATTACAGATACAATCCCTGAATTTTACGATACGTACAGTTATGTAGAAAGAGTAGAAACCGTAATCAGCATTGGCGATACTGCTACTGTTAAAGGGTTTAGCATGTTAGATACCGAAGGGAATGATTTTGCCACTGTATTAATAAACGAGGAGAAAAAGGATGTTTTATTTGTGTTTATGTACGACTTGGAAGATGTAAATGAGGATGGAATGAAAGCGTTATTGCCACTTATTAGCAGCTGCGCAAATGCTGGAATTGAAATAGTGGGGCTAACAAGTTCGCCAGAAGGAGAAGTTGCAGAATTTAAGAAAGCATATCAACTAGAACTTCCCATATACACCAATCCTACGAATGTGATTAGAGGACCTTTTATAGTACGAGATGCTATCCCATCGAACCCAGGGGTAATATTAATATCTAACGGCATTGTAAAAGAGAAGTGGTCGTGGAGAAATATCCCATCCATCGTAACTGAGATAGAAACGCACGGCACCCCCTCGCAAAACTAGGAAACACTAAATAATAACACCCAATATTTTAAAAATGAAACAGATAAATCGATACTATAACCTCCTATTTTTTGTGGCACTTACACTATTGGCCGCATGTTCTTCAAAACCTAGTACGGAAGTGCCAACCACAGCGCCAACCACAGAAACCACTGCAGAAGAGGTGAAAAGCGATGAAGAAATTTTCATCATTGGCAAATGGGTGTATAACGTTAAAAACAAAAAACATCCGTTCGAGGGGATTGCTATAGAAGAGGGAGGCACAGCAAAATCGATAAATCAAAGCGAAGTTATTTACGAACAGTGGCGAATGGGCGAAGGAGCTATAACACTATCAACCTACATCTCCTCCGAGAAAAAAAGAGAAAAAACAAACTATCAGATCGTTACCCTAACTAATGATTCGTTGGTACTAGACGATAGAAAAGGAAATGTAATAACGTACTATAAATTAGGAAAATAACATGTTGTATTATTTATTTGAATGGCTTCAGCAGTATAATTTCCCAGGAGCAGGATTGTTTAATTATATCTCGTTTCGTGCAGCAGCAGCAGCCATATTAGCACTTGTTATTACTATGTTGCTTGGAAAACCGATGATTAATTTCATTAGAAAAAAGCAAATAGGAGAAGATATCCGCGACCTCGGCTTAGAAGGGCAAATGCAGAAAAAAGGGACCCCCACCATGGGAGGTATTATCATTATTTTAGCCATTCTTCTACCTACGCTGTTTTTTACGAAGTTAAATAATATCTACATCATTTTAATGATTTTTACCACCATTTGGTTGGGCGTATTAGGGTTTACCGACGACTACATAAAGGTCTTTAAAAAAAATAAAGAAGGGCTTTCGGGTAAAAACAAAATTATTGCGCAAATAGTTCTAGGATTGGTGGTTGCATTAGTAATGTGCTTTCACCCAGATGTACAAATTAGAGAACTTGATGCTGCAAAAAAAGCCGAAATAGCCAATACAACTAATATTCTTTCTATTGCTGGTCAATCTACCATTGAGCAGAGAACAGCTTTCAAAGAGCCATCACAATCTACTAAAACCACCATTCCGTTTGTTAAAAACAACGAATTCGACTATGCTTGGATCTCTCAATGGTTTGGCGATGAAGAGGGCAAATGGAAATTTTTGTTTTTAATACCCATTTTCATTTTTATTATAGTGGGTGTTTCAAATGGAGCTAACCTTACCGATGGGCTAGATGGCTTGGCAGCAGGTACTTGCGCCATTATTGCAGTGGGTATTGCCTTGTTGGCATACGTATCGGGCAACTTTATTTTTGCCGATTATTTGAATATTATGTTCATCCCCAATATTAGTGAAATAGTAATCTTTTCGGCAGCACTCATCGGAGCCTGTATTGGATTTTACTGGTACAACTGTTTTCCCGCACAAATTTTTATGGGCGATACTGGTAGCTTAATGCTAGGTGGCGTTATAGCTGTACTGTGCATTATTATTCGTAAAGAGCTATTAATCCCAATATTATGCGGAGTGTTCTTAATACAATCCATCTCGGTAATACTACAAGTAAGCTATTTTAAATATACAAGAAAAAAATATGGGGAAGGTCGTCGACTCTTTTTAATGTCGCCGCTTCACCACCATTACCAAAAGAAAGGTTTTCACGAAAGTAAAATCGTGCAGCGCTTTATAGTTATAAGCATACTTTTGGTAGTGTTAACATTAGTAACATTGAAAATTAGATAATTATGAAATCAGATAAAAACAAAATGTATCCTTTTAGTGTGCAGCAGAAGAAGTCGAAGTCGGATGCGTTTGCAGAAAAATTGATACAAACACGAAATAAAAACCTCAGAGAGTCTCTTTCCGATTTCGAAAACTCCGAGCACCGCTTGGAATTTGTAAAAAGCATTAATGGCATCGATTTTATAAACGATTCGCGCGCTACCAACCCCAATTCGGCATGGTATGCTATTGAAAGTATGATTAAACCTACCACATGGATTACTAGTTTGCATAGCGAAGAGGACTTTTCTCCTACGTTAATGAATACTATTGCCAAAAAAGCGCAAGTGGTGGTTATATACGGGATGTTTAACGAGCGGATAAAAGAATTGTTTGATGCGAAAAACGTTCAAATATTCTTCAATACAAAGATGGAGGATTTAGTCCGCATAGCATTTTACGCCTCCGAAAAAGGTTCGGTGGTACTTTTCTCACCAGGAACACTCACTTCCGACACCGAGTACAGTAGCTATAGAGAAAGAGGCAACCATTTCAAAAGTGCGGTATCGCAGCTATAAAATATGCCATTTCAACAATTTTTGCCTAAATTCGATTTTAAAGGAGATAAAATACTTCTCTCTTCGGTTTTTGTCCTTTCAGGCATCTCCCTCATTCTCATCCTAAGCGCAGGCAGCCTCACCATTAAGGATACGCTGTTCTTTTTATTGAGCTACGGACTCATGTATATTTTCTATAAGATAGACTATAAATTTTTCAGCATCAAGGGGCTCATCTACACACTTTTTGCTGCAGCCTTGGGCATGCTGTTATGGACGGTTTTTGTAGTGCAGGGGCGCTCTATCAATATTGGGGGCTTTCATGTACAAACCTTTTTTCCCATTGGGGTGATACTTATCTTCTTCTTTAGCCACTATTTAGCATCTCATATCAATAAAAAAGAGAACACGCTCACCTCTCTAAACACCTGGTTTTTAGTAGGTGTAACTTTGTTTTTTTGCACATTGATGTTTCTACGTAACCAATCATCGGCCATTATATTAGCAATTATCCTCTTTTTAATGATGTGGGTGGTACGCGCTCCGAAGATAAAAAAGATTATTTTGGGGATTGTTGTTTTAGCAACCATAGCGGGTTCGGTTATCTTTATTGCCTCTGTGCGCGGCAGCGATGTAAAAGAGATTGGTCGTTTAGGAACACTCACCTCTCGCGTTTATACATTCATAAATAACGAATATACCGAGCAGGGGATGCGCGCCGAGGCCGCAATTTCGTTAGCGCCTGTGTTCCCATCCATGCTAGGGAAAGGGGTGGTAAAAAACAAATTACAAGAGGGCGATAACGACTATATTTTCTCTATACTCTGCGAAGAGATGGGGCTTATAGTTGCCTTTGCCGTTATTTTAGCGTATGTTATCATCCTCTATCGCGCCATTAGAATATCTACCTACTCCGAAGGGGCATTTGCCATGCTCTTATCGTGTGGCATCGGTTTTTGGTTCTGCGCCATGGCGTTTGTGCACATTGCTGTTAACATTAATATAATACCCGCAACAGGGCAAACACTCCCATTTATTAGCCGAGGCGGAACATCGCTCATGCTATCGGGTAGCGTTATCGGAATATTGCTCAATATTAGCAAAACAAGTACTAAATAGTTGCGTATGTCGATAGTAGTTGTTGAAGATTTATATAAAAAATATGAGAAAGTAACAGCTCTCGATTACATTAACTTTACTGTAAATGAAGGCGAAATTTTCGGACTAATTGGTCCCGATGGCGCAGGAAAAACAACGCTATTCAACATACTCACTACTTTAATACTCCCAACAAGTGGAAAAGCAACATTAATGGGATTAGACATCTTTAAAGATTATAAAAAGATAAGAAATCATATTGGTTACCTTCCTGGCACTTTTTCGTTATACCCCGACCTGTCGATTAACGAAAATTTAACCTTTTTTGCCACCATGTACGGTGTTAATAAAGAGGAGAATATGAAATTGGTAGCACCAATATGGAATCAAATTTCGCAGTTTGGAGAGCGGCTTGCTGGTCGCCTTTCGGGAGGAATGAAACAGAAATTGGCACTCTGTTGCGCCCTTATTCATCGTCCCAAAATATTATTCCTCGATGAACCTACAACTGGGGTAGACCCCGTTTCGAGACGAGAATTTTGGGATCTGTTAAAAGAGGTGAAAAAATTTGTAACAGTAATTGTTTCAACACCTTATATGGACGAAGCAACCTATTGCGATAGAATAGCTCTGCTCCAAACATCGAAAATAATCACTATTAATTCACCAAAACAAATAGTAGCCAACTATAATGGGCATCTCCATTCCTTAAAGACAACATCTCTTTTTCAACTGCTTGAATTAATGGAAAGTTTCGACAGGTTATGTAGCTATTATCCGTATGGGGAGTATCTGCACATCTCATTTTATGGAAATATAGATGAAGATATCCCTTATTTTACACAATTTTTAGAGCAAAATCAAGTTGAATATTCTACCCTTAAACCAATCGAACCTATTATTGAGGATTGCTTTATAGAGTTAGTAAACGCTTCATCTCTTTAATATTGACAATATGTATAGCATTGAAATAAAAAATCTTACAAAAAAGTTTGGAGATTTTACAGCCGTAAACAATATCTCTTTTAATGTAAAGCAAGGGGAAGTTTTTGGTTTTTTGGGGGCCAATGGTGCTGGGAAGACCACTGCTATAAAAATGATGTGTGGATTAATACCCCCTACCTCTGGAGAAGCCACAATTGCGGGGTATCATCTAAAAACGGAGTACAAAAAGGTGAAAAAGAGCATTGGCTATATGAGTCAGCGGTTTTCGTTGTACGATGATTTAACAGTTATTGAAAATATGGAGCTCTTTGGTACCATTTATCAAATTCCGAAGCAAGTGTTAAGAGAAAGGATCGAGACGAGTCTTAACGAGCTAAATATGAACGACATGTCAAAAGCACTAGTACAGGCTATCCCTTTAGGATGGAAACAGCGTTTGGCCTTTGCAACCGCAATGCTACATCAACCTAAAATTGTTTTTTTAGATGAGCCTACGAGTGGCGTAGACCCGATAGTACGTCGGGAGTTTTGGGCACTCATTTATAAAGCTGCCGCCAAAGGGATCACCATTTTTGTGACCACACACTATATGGACGAAGCCGAGTACTGTGAAAGAATTTCTATCA
This sequence comes from uncultured Lentimicrobiaceae bacterium, assembly GCA_964371885.1. Taxonomy (GTDB): domain Bacteria; phylum Bacteroidota; class Bacteroidia; order Bacteroidales; family WCHB1-69; genus CAYJOY01. The sequence goes on from CAYJOY010000111.1 coordinate 7,036, forward strand.
TGTCGCATGGAAAACTAGAACTTATTGGAACCCCCACCGAGTTGAAAGAGCAGTTGCAAGTAAACTCCATAGACGATGTTTTTGTAAAATATGTAAAAAGATAATAACATGAAATATACCCTCTCACTCCTTTTTATCCTCTTTTTTGTTACCAATACATTTGGACAAAGATTTGGAAAATTTACCACACAAACTACTAATA
>CAYJOY010000112.1:0-879 GCA_964371885.1 uncultured Lentimicrobiaceae bacterium
AAATTTCTTGAATAGTCATAATTCTTAATTTTAATGGTTTATTATTTCAGGATTTCTGTTTCTTTGATAAATTTTTCCCCTTTTTCGCGGTTTCCTTTAAAGAGGAGTGAAATGCTTACATATATAATCAGTGCTGTAGCCATGCCAATAATGGCTTGTTTTGCCGAGGCTATTTCCCATGCCACAGGGAGTGGCGCCCCTAAGCTATGTGCTAGATTATAGCTCGAGAATATTAGTCCGAAGAGCATGGTACAGAATGCGGCGAGCGAAGTTCCCCTTTTCCATATAAAACCTAACACTAATGGTATAAATGCGCCAGTGGCAATAAAGTCGGCCCCAATCCAAGAGATGGTAAGTACCGATTGTATTTTAACCCCAATAAAGAGTGCCATTCCTGCAATAATTAATGTGGCAATACGCCCTATTTGCACGTATGTTTTTGCAGATTTTTTAGGGGCAACATAGCGTTTGTATAAGTCGATGGTAATGGCCAATGAGCCGGTGTTAAACATCGAGTCCATGGTAGACATTAATGCGGAGCAAAGCCCCAAGAATATAATACTGGCAATAATAGGGTTGCTAAATTGTAGTAGCATATTCGAGACTATTCCCCCTTCGGGAATGGTATTAAATGAGAGAATACTTAACATACCCGTAATGGTAACTAAGAGATAGAGTGGTATGAATACGATGAAACTAATCACCATCATTTTCTTGGCATCGTGTGGGGTTTTGGCGGCCGAGATTCGTTGCCATACGTTGGCTTGTACTATCCAAGAGGTGCCAAATGTGATGATAAAGGCAAGTTTGTCGCCAATGTTATGGGTAATTGAAGTGTATCCTTCCATCTTATTATCGTTAATAAAGGTTTGTAAATTA
>CAYJOY010000112.1:889-2712 GCA_964371885.1 uncultured Lentimicrobiaceae bacterium
TCCCGAATTTTTGTAGGCCAATCCAAATAGTAAAAGGCTAGAAGCCAAGAAGAAAACGAATTGGAGTATATCGGTTAGTACTACACCACGAAAGCCGCCAAAGAACGAATAGAATAATACTAAGCTGGTGCCAATAAGTGCGCCCCAAAAGTATTCGATGCCGAGGAATGTTTGTAGGAATTTTCCCACTACTATAACTTGTATGGCAGCTCCAATAGTCATAAATATAATTATGAATATGGAGAGCATGAATGCGGAGCGTTTGTCGTAGCGCCGCTCCATGAGTTCGGGTTGGCTAATGGTGCCAATGCGTCTGATGGCCCCCGCAAATAGGTACATTAAAAAAGTGGCAATAAGTACGGGTGCTCCATATATTAAAAAAGAGCTGAGCCCATCTTGGTGTGCGTGGTCTACCAAATCGATAGCGGAGCCGCCTCCCCACCAAGAGGCAATAAAAGTAATGGCTAACATCCAGGAGGTGAGGGAGCGCGATGCTAAGAAGTAATCTTCGCTATTTTGGGATTTCCGATTTCGAAACCCAATATAAGCTACAATAAGGGTGTAAATAATGAGCGATGTAATCGCAATTAACGAGTATTCTTTGGTCATAGGCTTATGATTTCTCCCCATTCCCCTTCAAATACGAGTTGCGCTGGCCCTACAAGGAGGATATTGGTGAATTGATTTTCTGTTTTGGTGAACCCAATTTTAAACTGGCCTCCGAGAGCTTTTGCTTCAATGGTGTGATTCCCATTTGGGTAGTTGGCATGTATTGCAGTAGCTAGCGCCGCAGCGGTAACGCCTGTGCCGCACGCCCATGTTTCGTCTTCTACCCCGCGCTCGTAGGTGCGGATGGCGATTTGGTTTTCGGAAGTAATTTCTACAAAATTAACGTTAACCCCATCCTTAAAAAGTGGGCTGTGGCGGTAGTGTCTCCCCTCGTTAACCACGTCAATATCGCTAATTTTGTCGCGGAAGAATATCCAATGTGGCGATCCTGTATCGATAAAGAGTCCGTTTTCGAAGTTGCGTATTAGGTTTACAGGGTGCATTTCTAGCGCTACAGTGTAATTGTTGGCCGTTGTTTCACTTTTGTATATAGTAGCCTTATGCGGTCCGTCGGAAGCGAGGAAGGTGCAGTGAGTGGTTATCCAGCCAAGGTGTGCCGCCATGGCTACAGCGCAGCGGCTGCCGTTGCCACACAATGAGCCCAACTTGCCATCGGCATTGTAGTAATCCATAGCGAAATGGTGATCCTCCACTTTACGTAATACCATAAAACCATCGCTACCTATTCCAAACCGACGGTTGCAAAGTAATGCAATCTCTTCAGTTTGCAAAATGTTTTCGGGCGATATTACAACAACAAAATCGTTGCCAGCCCCGTGCCATTTGTAAAATTTCATGGTAAAATTTCCTCAATAATGTTTGCCTCTAAATTATTAAATTTGCTACTATTCAATATAATACTTAAATATTGATTATAGGCTAGGTAATAATTGTTATTAATATAATAGATAGAAACGCTGTCAATATCAACGCCTTTCACTTTTAAAACATTCTGATTGCGTTGGTATGTTTGTTGGTTACTAAAAGGGGTGCTCCATTGTTGAATGTTAAAATATTCAATGGCACCACTAGGAATGGTATCGAACTCTCTCGTTGGGTTGTTAGAATATAGAATTTCTACTTTAACCATACGTTCGTTTAACAGTTGCTCTATGCTCACAGATTCCTCAAGGGTATCTACAATGTAAAATTCGCTCTCTTCATTCGATTCCTCAGAAAGTAGCGTGTCGTTAGAGATTTGAGAGTAGCGCGAT
>CAYJOY010000112.1:2733-7108 GCA_964371885.1 uncultured Lentimicrobiaceae bacterium
CTTGCTTTCAATTGGTAATATTTCGGGCTCATTCACCACCTCTTTTTTTATATTTACCTCTTTCTCCGTTTTTGCCTCTGCTTTTGCTTTTCGTGGAACGGAGGTTTCTGATGGTGCTGGCGAAGTGCAACAAATAAAAACAAAGGTAATGATTGTTAAGAAAAGGCAACAAGTTATGTTAACCACTTTTTTATTGTTATTTTTGTTGCCTATTTTCATTTGATGAGAATTTGAGTGCAAAATTAATAAAATAAAACAATTTAATTACTACTCTAACGTTTTTTTTTCACATTTAGGGAGAAAAAAATCCCATCAATTAAAGGGGGGGAGATCTAATAATTCCCCATCGATTTTATAACAATAATAAATATGGACAAAAAATCTCTGTTTTACCAATTTTTGAACTAAGTTTTTCGTTTTTTTTGTGCGTTTATCTAAAAAAAAAGTAAAAAAATTATAGTATATCATAAGTTTACTAAAACATTTTGAAGGTCCTTTTACATATAATATGAGAGAAGAGATATTTGTTGCTACGACTTTTGCGGGTTTAGAGTCGTTATTAGGAAAAGAATTAGAAGATTTAGGGGCTAAAAATGTAACCCCATTAAGTAGGGCTGTTCAGTTTGAAGGGGAGATGTCGCTTTTGTATAAAGTGAATTATTTCTCGAGATTATCGCTCCGCGTTTTATGGAAGATTCATTCTTTTACCTTCGAGAATAACAATCAGTTTTATGAAGCATTGTTCCGTTTTCCAATAGAGCAATACATGTCTGTAGGACAAACTTTTGCTATTAATACCATTGCAAATAAGACCATTTTTAAAACGCCATTGTTTGCTTCGCTTTTGGCAAAGGATGCCATTTGCGACCGTTTTAGGGACAGGATGGATAAGCGTCCATCGGTAGATAGAGAGCAGCCCGAGTTAGATTTCAGTATTTATATATTTGAGAATGAAGCTACTTTATTTATTAATAGTAGTGGCGAATCGTTGCATAAGCGAGGTTATAAAGTTTCTAACCACCCCGCAGCTATTAGCGAGGTGCTAGCAGCGGCAATGTTACAACTGGCAGGTTGGAAGAAAGATACCGATGTAATAGATTTTACATGTGGTTCGGGAACACTCTTAATAGAAGCCGCAATGATGGCATTGAATATTCCTGCCGGTTTTTACCGTTCGCATTTTGGTTTTTATAAATGGAATAATTTCGATCGCTATTTATGGAAGAAAACGATTGACAGTGCCGAGTTTATTGATGATGTACCCATCGATTTTTGGGGTTCCGATATTTCGCCGCGTTACCTAGGAATGGCACGCGCTAACATAACGGAGGCGCGCCTGCAAAGTTTTATCAAACTGTTTAATAAAGATTTTAGAGAGACCAAACCTAAAAACACGCCAGCATTGGTAATTATTAACCCCCCTTACGGCGAACGTTTGGAGGATGATGACTTGAACGCACTCTATAAAGCGATTGGCGACACTTTTAAAAATAATTATGCCAATTGCAGAGCTTTCGTAATAAGCTCCGATAAAGAAGCATTGAAACATATAGGCTTAAAAGCATCGTCGAAACATAACCTCTTTAATGGTAAGTTAGAGTGTAAGTTTTTAGGCTACGATTTGTGGAAAAAATAGCACCCCGATTTTAAAAGTTATGGGAAATTCTAAATATTACGAATATACACAGCAGATAATTTACTATTTTCTGCTACTTGCACTATTCACTTTCACTTTTAGTTTGGTAAGCAATCCTTTTTTGTTTGCCATGCCGCTTATTGCCTTTTTAGGATTTAACTTTAAAAAACAATGGGAACATATAAAAAGTAACGGCGCTGTACCTTTTATCATAGCCCTCTTTGTATACATACTTATAGAAACAGTTGCCTATTTTACTTCTGGCAACCTGTTGGGAGAGTTGCCCACCTATTCCACCAAGCTACTCCTCTTTTTTCTCCCTCTTTCCCTTGTCTCTCTCCCTCGTAATTTGTTTAGCCCGAAACGGATAAAGCATTTAGTAGTAGCTTATGTAGGAGGTTGTGCACTCTATGTTTTCGTAACGTTAGGATATGGAGCCTGGCGTGTAATTCATTACGATAAAATTAATTATATCTTTTATACATTATTATCGGAATGGAAACATCCCACTTTTATAGCAAGCATGTTGTTGTTTTCGAATGTTATTATTTACTATTTTTGTTTTGTAAGAAAAAAGAAATTGGCGAAAGCGACAAAAATATGTTTTTCTATTTTAATAGCGCTCCAGTCTGTATATATTTTATTATTACAATCGAAAACACTATTAATAGCACTATTCATATTATTTGTCGCGATGTGTTTTCATTTGTATCGTATTTTGTCGAGGCGTACTTTCTTTACAGGGATGTTAGCTTTGTTGCTCTCTGTTGTTGCTTTTGTACAGTTTCTTCCTGAGAATCACAATCGTTTTCAGAATATGGTTTCTACTTTATTGCACAATAAAACGGTGGTTAATAACAGTACCAGTTATCGTTTCATTGCGATACAATCTTCGTGCCATTTAGTGATGGAGTCTCCATTGTTTGGGCACGGGCTCACAGCTAGTAAGCAGAAGTTAAGTGAGGCAGCAGCAGCTCAAGGCATCCATCAAGAGTTAAAGCCCCATAACCAGTATTTGCATACAGCCATGCAGACGGGAATTGTAGGTTTATTCTCTTTATTGGCGGTATTAGGATCTGTCTTATATTGTTGTAAGGGTAGAGGCAAAATTCTTTATTTCGCGCTTACCTATCTTTTCATTTTCTGTTGGGTATGTATGTTCGAATCGTGCTGGGAACACATCACTATGGTAACTTATAGCGCGGTGTTCTTGTCGTTGCTGGTTTTGCCGCTAGAAACTAGAAGAATTATGGATACTGGTAATTGATTTAAACTAACTTAATTTTCTTTTCGAGGCGATAGCCAATGATTAATCCAAATTGAAAATAAGAACCGTTGCTGTGTGCAAATAGTGCATTATTATCCCATTTACCATATCTCTACAAAAGGACAAAAATGCAATTTCAAATCGTTTGAATCAGAAACTGCTGTAAGTATAGCAATATTAGATATTTGCAAGTAATTTCAAAAACTTAACGCACCAGTAGTAATTGCTAATTATTGCTCCACCCAAATCAAGTCATCCAACGAATAGCCACGATCTAGAATTCGTGTTTTAATAAAATCTAAATCTTCGGGTTCCATTACCGAGTTACGGCACAAAACCCATAAGTATTTGTCTTTGCTGCTTCCAATGAGTGCGTAGGTGTAATCTTCATCGAGTTCGTAAACGAAGTAGTCGGCGTAGAAGTTCGCGAAGAAGGCCACCTCTAGTTTACCGGGCTCGTTTTCGTTGGGGCGGCGCGCTTTCCCTTCGGCTTCGTCGTATTTGCCATCGAGAGTGTTTTTATAGCCGGTGTTAAGAACTTTAATGGTGCCGTCATCTTTAAAACTGTAGTTGGCTTTGCAGCCTACTAGCCCACGTTCAAAAGAGTGGTCGTAGCGGGCAATCTCGTACCAGCTGCCCATAAATTTGTTGAGGTCTAAACTGGTGACAGTGGTTTTGTTGGTGGTGCTCTCATCGCTGCATGCCACAAATAACAGCGCAAATAATGCACAAAATAATAATTTAATTTTCATAAGTAGGTAATATTTTAAGGGTTAATAAATGTTTTTGGTTCGGTTGTAAATGGTCTGGCGAAGATAACATTTTTTTTAATATGGGCAATAGCTATTCATTTTATAATTTATTTCAAAAAAAAGTATAGTTTTGCAGCCGTTAACGTGAGGTTTTAGGAATAGATTTTATCATCCAAAATTCAATTATGAAATTCAATTATGTTTGTACTGAATTTTCAGAATCTTTCAGTAAACGCAGTGAAGGCAATACAAAATAATGATAGTATAATTACTAACGAAATTATAGGAGATGAAGAAAGAAGCGTGGCTTTTTTTCTAATCATGCAGAGGATTATAATTATGAACTATTAGATACTTTGTCGTTGAAAAATAGTACCTCAAATTATCCTCTTTTATGCACATTGTCAGGAATTTATACGCAGTTAGGCTCCCCTTCAGATTCAGGATCGTATAGCGCTTATATAAAAGTGGTTCCTAAATATGTTGGCCAGGTACTTCCATTGCATCAAACAGATACCTCATTTATTACTTGCGATCTTATATATGCTGATAAAGGTTTAGTTTATCAAGAAAAAAATGGGATTGTAAAACTCAACCCAGCTTTCCCAAAACAAAGAAAATCAAAAACTTATGAACAATCAAAAAAAGACATAAACATGTAATTGCTTGATTTTTAGCAATATGTAATTTTTGACAAAATTGACACAAAACACTTCTTTT
>CAYJOY010000113.1:0-3387 GCA_964371885.1 uncultured Lentimicrobiaceae bacterium
ATTATTAACTAAATTTTATTAACATGAAAAAATTTATGCTTTTCCTCACCGCTTTCTTTATAGCGATGAACAGCTTTGCACAAACTGAAATTAGTATTGGTGCTGATGCAACGGGGGGTAATTACACCGTGCCCATTAACAATTTTTATCACTACACCTATTCTCAGTCCTTGTATACCACTACCGAAATGGATGGTGCAGGGTTAATTACTTCTATTAGTTGGTACAACAACGTGGTAAGAGAAGATAGCGACGATATTACCATTTATATGGGTATTACCTCACAAGCTACGGTTACCACAACCACATTTATACCAGTAGCAGATTTAACAGAGGTGTATAGTGGAGTGGTTACTATCGACACTGTAGGTTGGCATACCTTTACCCTTGAAACCCCATTTATTTATACTGGGGGAGGTAATTTACTAGTGGCAGTAGATGAAAATTTATCTGGCTATGAAGGAAGCTCCTACACTTTCAAAACCCATTCTGCCACATCTATGTGTGCCGCTTATTATACTGATGGTTCTAATATAGACCCCGCTTCTCCTTCTGGAAACACAGCGAATTATACCTACCGCCCATCGGTAAAATTTATGAAGTCTCCTATGGAAGAAGATTTCTGTTACCCTGTAACTAATATAACAACCGAAAGTTTACAAGCATTCTCTACCAATATCTTATGGGACGCCGACGAGTCGAACCAGTCGTGGGTATTGCAATATAAAGAGGCGTCAACCGAAGAGTGGAGTGCAGATATGTCTGTTTCTGAAACAAGTGCCTCTTTAACAGATCTTTCAGGATCTACTACTTACAATTTAAGAATTAAATCTTTATGTGGAGGCGCATACGATGACGAGAGTGTATGGGCAATGATTACTTTTACCACCCCCGTTTCTTGTCCTGTACCTTCAGCTTTTGGTATAGTACCTCTAGAATTATCCTCAAGTCAAGCAAAACTAACGTGGAATTCGTCCGAAGCCAATTCTGTAAATTGGGAAGATGGCTACTTAGTGCAATATAAAGTTTCTAGTGCAAGTTGGGACGACGAGGAAGCCGTTCAAACACAAGTCTCAATTTCTGATACTTTTCTTCTAATTTCAGATTTAGTTTCTGAAACTACTTACAATGCAAGATTAAGATCGGTATGTGCGGAAGAAGACAGTAGTTCTTGGACAACCTATACATTTACCACCCTCCCATCTTGCCCAAATCCCAATAACTTTGCACAAGTGATGGATGAAGGGGCAACTACTACCTCTTCTGTAACATTGAACTGGACCCCTACCCTTAACCCTGTGAGCTGGGGCAACTATATGTTACAATATAAAACTACTACAACGCTGTCGTGGGAAGATGAAACTGTAATGACAATTTTCCCTGAAGATACGTTTGCTTATATCACAGATTTAGCAGCAGGAACGAACTACAATGCACGATTAATAGCAGTTTGTGCCGAAGGAGATACTAGCTCATTATGGCGTACTGCCAATTTTTCTACCTTATGTTCAGAAGATGCTATTACCACTTTCCCTTATGAAGAAGGTTTTGAAAACGACTGGGTACAAGGTGTAGGGTCAGATAAACCCTCTCCATTGTGCTGGACCGTAATTAATAGAGGAACTACCGACAACACCACTTACTTTTGGAGCAAAGGTTCTAGCACATACAGTAGAACAGGTAGTGGACATGCTCAGATTTATACAGATTATGGAGATTTTGACCACAACGATTGGCTAGTTATGCCAAAAATGGCATTAACAGGAGAACAACGATTGGTTTTTTACGCTAGAAGAATGAGTGCCACAACAAGTGAGCCAGATGAGATCTCTATCTTTATTTCTAACGAAGGTGCTGGTATAGATACTGCAGGTATGGGTACTCACGATACGTTAGCAGGTTTCACAAGGATTTTTCAACAACTTTTACCACAAGGTGATTATGCTAGATACGTAGTAGATTTATCAGAATATTCAGGAAACAGGCACATCGCATTTGTACGTCAAGGAACCCCAGACGGTTATTACCTACGCCTAGATGATGTTTCAGTAGAACCTATTCCTGCTTGTTTAAGACCTACCGATCTCGTTGTAAATAGTGTGGGAACAACTACCGCCGAGTTAACATGGACAACCTCAGAACCAGATAATGACATGGCTTGGTTAATACAACACCGCCCTGTGGGTACTAGTGATTGGACAACCGTAAACGCCGATATGAACCCTTATACGCTAGAAGGATTACTAGATGCTACACAATATGAGTGGCGAGTATCGGTAGATTGTGCAGAAGGATTCGGTGAAATAAGTGAAATGTCCTCCTTCTTTACCTCTTGTTTGCCAAAAGTACTCCCTTGGACAGAAGGGTTTGAAGAGACTTGGGCTAGCTTTATTGCTGAACCTGGCGACGAAGAAGCTCCATTCTGCTGGTATAATAAAGACTTCCTAAATACAGGATACCAATGGGCAAGAACAACTTCTTCGTCGTACGTAAGAACAGGAAGTGGTGCCGCTTACCTATATTCTTATAATAGCTCTACACCTGAAAACGATTGGTTAATTTCCCCAGCTATTGCTTTAGAAGGAAGTAGTTTGTTGAGATTTTTTGCTAAAAATGCAGACACAAATGAAGATTATGAATCAATAATAGGGGTGAAAATTCTTTACCTTGACGATAATGGTGAAATAAGAAGCGTTGGCGATTTTGAAGATTACGTAACATTGTTGCCCCCTACACTATTAGACCAAACTTGGAGACAGTTTGAATTGGCAATTCCTGACTATACTGGAAATATTCACCTTGCTTTTTATAGTGAAAAAGCCTCAGGTGGTTCTTATCCATCTTATTACCAGCGTTTAGTGCTCGACGATGTTTCTGTAGAGGTAATGCCTTCTTGTTTAGGAGTGCATCAAATGGATATTTCGGTATCTAGTATCACCTCCGTTAATGTAACATGGGATGATTTAAACCATATAGGTAGTGGATACGTAATCTCTTATTCTACAGATGAAACGATGCCATTCGATCCAGAAATGGGAACACCAATAACTGTAGATGCGGAATATACACAACCTGTTAATATTCCAGATTTACCAGCCGGATCAACCGTTTATGTGGCAATTCGTCAAAACTGTGATGAAGCTACTTGGTCGCCAATCGATTCAGCAGTATTGCCTTCATTTGCTTATACTACCCCTATGTTAGTAGACTTTGAAGACGAAACAGGTGATGAAAACTTCGACCTAATCAATGGCACACAAACCAACAGTTGGTATGTAGGTGAGCCTGGCGCAAACAACTCTACAAGAGGAATGTATATTTCAGATGATGAAGGAGCTAATAATGAGTTCACAATCACATCAACCTCTACCTCTTTTGCCTCATTTG
>CAYJOY010000113.1:3397-5303 GCA_964371885.1 uncultured Lentimicrobiaceae bacterium
TTACCTTTTACCTATCGATTACGAATAGGTACCAGGTACGAGAATAGAGTCATCATACAAAATCACCACTTCAAACCTATATGGTGAAGATGAGTGGGAACAGTATACCAAATACTTGCCTGCCACACATTCTAATACCACTAAGAGATTAGTGTTTGAATGGTATAACAACGCGTCTGCGGGTGAGCAACCACCTGCTTCCGTTGACAGTATTGTAATGGATAATGTTACTTGTGGTGCTATTGCCGACCTTCAAGTGGATAGTGTTACCCATAATATGGTAAGATTAGTATGGACGGACAATAATGAAACTATGGAGTGGAATGTTCAATACAGAGCAGACGGTGAAGAAGCGTGGAGTTATGTAGTTGCTACGGAGAACCCATTTATGCTTACCGACTTGGCTGCTGCTACAGAATATGAAGTAGGGGTAGCTGCTATTTGCGCACCTGGGGATACCTCTTACGCTATCTTTATCGACTTCCAAACAGAGTGTGTGCCGCTAATGGTACCATCTGAAGTAGAAGACTTTGAAGATGCTACATTCCCTCCCGTATGCTGGGAAGAGAAAACAGGGTTGTTACTCCCTGCAGGAACGGTATCGAATGTATCGGGCACCTCTTCTAACTGGGGAAGAACCAACAACTCTTTCTTAGGAACTTATGCCGCCAAAATGAATAATTACTCAACAGGCAGAGACGAGTGGTTAATAACCCCTTCTATTGATTTAGGAGATGGTACTGAACAAGCAATTATAGAGTTTGATTTGGCACTTACTGATTATGCTGACTATGATGCTCCCGCTGAAATGGATGGTATAGATGACAGATTTGCCGTAGTAGTTTCACTTGACAACGGATTAACTTGGAATGCGGCTAATGGATGGATTTGGGATAACCAAGGTTCTGACAGAGTATATAACGAAATTCCGTACCAAGGGCAACACATTATGTTATATTTAGGCAATGAAGATGGTCCATATACTGGATTAGTAAAAGTAGGTTTCTATGCAGAGTCTACACAATCAAATGCCGATAACGATATATTTGTTGATAACTTCCAAGTAAATAGTTACGACCCATGCGGACCTCCTTCTATCTATCGTTCTGAAATTTTAGCATCAGAAGCGACTTTCGACTGGATGACCGTAATGCCTGATACTGTGTATCAATATGTATTTGCAGAATATGCAGAAGGAAATGACCCAGATAACATAACAGCAACAGACTTTGAAGGTAGCGACTTAACCTTAACATTCTCAGACTTAGATCCTCAAACAAAATACCAATTCTGGGTAAGAGGCTATTGTAATGATGGAGAAAATACCGAATGGGCGTATAGAGAGTTTATTACAAAACCAATTATTGGAACCCTTCCATACTCGTACGACGTAGAAACAGAGACAGAACAATGGGGTTGGGTAACTCAATCTTCAAGCACCTCTCAATGGAGTGTAGGTGAAGCAGCCGGAAACGGTCCTACAACTACAGGCTCAGCAGCTGTTTATATATCTCCTGATAACGGTGATACGTATGGTACTAATAATGAAGAAGAAATTTATTCGTACTATTATAGAGATATTAATTTTGGCGACGAAGTAACCGACTACACTTTAACATTCGACTATAAAGGTTTAGGAAACATTCAAGAAACTACCATCTATGCAGGTATGGGTGTTTATGTAGTAGATACACTAGCAACCATGCCAACAACAGGGCACCCATCGTATGTGAATGATCCATTAGAATTTTGCTATGGACACGAAGATTGGACCACTTATAACGTAGGTATTGTAGGCGTTTCGGGTGTAAAACGTGTAGTATTCTACTATTTCGCAACCGATACAATCCATAATTCACCAGCAGCTATCGATAATATCACTTTAGGGGAAGCTACTTGTATCTCT
>CAYJOY010000113.1:5313-7010 GCA_964371885.1 uncultured Lentimicrobiaceae bacterium
CGAAGCCACTATTACTTTCAACGAAACAGGTGCTGATAGCTACGTAATTTATTACAGAGAAGATGCCGACGATGCTGAGTTATTGACCGAAGCAGCACCGGGCTCGCCACATACTATTACCGGATTGGCAGCGAGTACAGATTACCTTGTTGCGGTACAAGCGGTGTGTGGTGCCGATAGCTCGGCTATAGGATTAACCTCCGCATTTACTACCCCTTGCGTGGCAGAAATAGCACCTACTGAAGTAGAAGACTTTACAGGAGCAGTTTCTCCAATGAACTGTTGGGAAGAAAAAACAGGGCTACTCCTAGCCGCCGGAACCAACTCTGTACTTACTGGAACCTCTTCTAATTGGACAGTAAGTAACAACACCAATGCCAATAACGGTGGTGATGCAGCCTATATTAATGTATACTCAACAGGGAGAGATGAGTGGTTAATTACCCCATCTTACGACCTTGGTGATGGTGCCACCCCATTACAAATAGAGTTCGATTTATCGCTGAATGATTATAATAATGATACAGGTGCTCCAGACCAAAATGGAACAGACGACAGGTTTGCCGTGGTAGTTTCTACCGATAACGGAGGAACTTGGGATGCCGCCAACGCTTGGATATGGGATAATGCAGGCTCTGAAAGAGTGTACAACGATATTACCCCTAATCAAGAAACTATTACATTATTATTAGTAGATGAAGATGGTGCGCCATACACAGGTTTAGTAAGAATAGGTTTCTATGCAGAAAGTACTGCGAGTAATGCAGATAACGATTTATGGGTAGATAACTTTGCTATTACATTTGCAGAGGGTGTAACCGTATGTAATGCCCCCACCGATTTAGAAATTGAAAACATTACGGCATCTACGGCAGATTTTAGCTGGACAGAAGCTGGAACTGCTACTGCATGGCAAGTACGTTTAGGTACTGATGGTGATGTAATTGATGTAAATACTACTGCTTATGAATTTACAAACCTTGCTTCTGTTGCCGATTTTACCGCGTATGTACGTGCTAACTGTGGCGATGATAGCTACTCCCCATGGGTATCTATAGACTTCTCTACAACGGGTGTTCCTTGCGACGAACCAACTGATGTAGAGGCGGTTTCTGAAACCCCTACAACTATAACCGTATCGTGGGATGGTGATGCTGATAGTTATAATGTACGTTTCCGTGTTGGAAGTGCTGGATCATGGTCGAACGCTACCACCGACGATAGCCCATATACTATTGAAGGACTAGTAGCAGGTACCGGTTACCAAGTGCAAGTTCAAAGTATTTGTGGAGAAAGCAATAGCGATTGGGCTCCAGAATCACCTGTAGGTGTAACTACCGAGTCGCAAATGTTCTCTGTAATGGCTACAGCTCATGGCCCAGGTGCCATCGATCCTTCTGGCTTGTCGCAATACAATGCAGGGGCAACACCGTTGTATACGTTCACTCCAAATGCAGATGCAAGCTTAGATAGTGTGGTAATTTCAGGGGTAACCACGCCAGTTACTGGAAACCAATACCAAATGCCAGCTATATCGCAAGATGAAACTATTGATGCATACTTTACCGCTTCAGTAGGTATTAACGAAAACGACCTTAACAACGCCGTTCGTTTATATCCAAACCCAGCTACTACCCAAATTACCCTAGTTTCTGAAAATATTACCATCGAAAAGGTAGAAGTTTTAGACATGACAG
>CAYJOY010000114.1:0-6969 GCA_964371885.1 uncultured Lentimicrobiaceae bacterium
CCCAAAAACAAATCCCCCTTAAAAAATTACCCCAAAAATGTAATACTCATTCTGATGGCGATAATAAACAAAAAGAAAGCAAAGATTATTCTTAAGCTTTTAACAGGGAGAGCATGGGAAACTTTTACCCCGAAAGGTACAATAAAAATACTGGGGATCGCAATACCGAGAACAGCGGGAATATTGATATAGCCAAGACTCATGGGAGGCAAATCGGTTAAAGGAAGGCCGGCTATACAGTATCCCGTTGCACCTGCCACAGCCGTTGCCAAGGCGAGGGCGGAAGATGTACCTACTGCTTTATGCATACCAAGCCCCACATAGCCGAGAAAAGGAACAAATAAACTTCCCCCCGCAAGACCGACAAGACTGGAAATAAAACCGATAAGAAGTCCCATAACGTTGTAAAACAACTTACTGAATTCCGTTTTTTGCGTGGTAGGATAGAGATTGAACATCATTTGACAGGAAACTACAAATAAAAACCCCACAATGATTAAACCGAGGAAATGCGAAGGCAAATAAGACGCTATATAAATTCCGATAAAAGTACCGACAACGATGGCTAAAAACATCAATTTTACTATGGGAATTTCTACGGAGTTCATGCGAGCATGCGCCCTTACGCTGGCAATGGAAGTACAGATGGAGGCTGTCAAAGAGCTTGCCACCACAAAATGGGTGAGATGGGGGTAATCATGCCCTAGGCTATGGCTTAAGATAGTACTTAAAAGCGGAATAACCACGAGGCCACCGCCAATTCCCAAAAGCCCGGAAAAAAAGCCGGAGGCGCAACCACATAAAACATACAGCACATAGATTGTCATGATAATCGGTTTCTTTGTTTAAAATTGTTTGAGAGGGGGAAAATTTATTCGGAATGTGCTTATTTCTCTTGCGTTCGCCCCCAATATAACACACCGAAACCAAGTATAAACATAGGAATACAAAGGATTTGCCCCATGGTAAGAAATCCAAAAAAATATCCATACTGAGCATCGGGAACACGATAAATCTCACAAAACGAACGAGCGGTGGCATAGCCTATGCAAAACAGTGCGGAAATATATCCCCTTGTTCGCTTTTTTTGTGATAAGACCCATAAAATAATAAAGAGCAGTAAACCTTCGGTAAAAGCTTCATAGAGTTGGCTTGGGTGGCGAGCCTTATTTCCGCCCGTAGGGAAAACCATGGCCCAAGGCACATTGCTTGCAGTTCCCCACAATTCACCGTTAATAAAGTTACCGATACGTCCAAACAATAGCCCAAGAGGCACAACGGGAGCGATAAAATCCATAGTGTCCACAAAGTTGTGCCCACGCTTTTTGCTCCAATAACACATCGCTACCAACACCCCTATGAAACCACCATGAAAAGACATTCCCCCTTTCCATATTTGAAAAATCTCCAAAGGATGTTCCAAGTAGCTTGGCAAATCATAAAACAAAATATATCCGAGGCGCCCGCCAAGCAACACCCCAAGCACCAGCCATGTGACGAGATCTTCCACATCTTGAGCGCTAAAAAGAGCGTCTTGTTTTTTTGCTCGCAAACGGAGCAAAGCCCATCCGCCAAGAAAGGCAAATAAATACATAAGTCCATACCAATGAACTTGTAAAAAAGAACCGACAGAAAACGCCACGGGATTGATATTATGATATGCTAACATAGAACTCTACTTTTATGTGTTTTTCGGACTATAAGGGCAAAACCTCACTCCTTACAAGTATTTTTTTTGCCAAATTTCTTTGATTGCCTATCGGCTGTTAATTGTATACTATGAACGTTACGTTTTTGTTACGAGGTTTTCTATGCAAGATCCTAAATTGGAAGAGTTGGCGCGTCCCCACTATCAGGGAAAACTTGATAATTTTTGCGCAATGTACGCGGTTATAAACGGTCTTAAATATTTGAAAAACATTTCCTCGATGCAAGCAAAAGTTGTTTTGACCGAAGCTTTGCATTTTGAAGCAAAAGATGCAGCCGCATGGCTAAAAGTTCTTAATCACGAAACAGATTACCATAAACTTGTTCTTCGCATGTCACAGCTTTGGCAAAAAATGTATAACTATAAACATTTTCTTCCTTTCCCTCCCGAAGAGCATGGTTTTATGCCCCTTTCTTTTTTTCAAGAAGAATACGACGCCATCAGACAAAATGTCGATATGAAAAAACCGGAAATAACAAAAGATGCTCTTTGGCAATGCTTTATGGAAAACACTGTTCCATCAAAACGCGTTGTTATTTTTAGGCTTTGTCGTTTTGTCCCCGGTCAAGTAGGCCCGCTGGTGGATCACTGGACGACCATAGGACAGGCAACGAAGGATACACTTTATTTTTACGATTGCAGTCTTGAAAAAACAGGTTGGTATGTTGTCCCGAAAGAACGTGTTTTTGTTGCTCCTTTTTATAGCCTTCCCGCACAAACCCTCGGATTTAAAAACAATCTGACCCTTAACCTCAACAACGAAGAATTTGCGGTCATCCCTCCGGAACATGTTCATGTTTTGCATGCCCTCTAAATCAATTTGATTTTTCTTTAGTTTTTCTATTTGCAAAACTCACAAATTAGACACTTCCAATTTCACATCAGACCAATTTACCATCAACTTAACAATGTGGTATAATAAGCAACATGTTTTTATTGAATATAACATCTCCTTATTAAAATTTTTTGAAGAAAGGGGGAGGGGTTGCCCGGTATCCTAAGGGGGGGAAAACTCCCTTTTGTACACAAAAGGGGTTTTCCCCTCCCAAGAATAAGCAAATTGGGATAACGTGTTCCAATTTTGAAAATCGTAGAAAATATTTGACAAAAAACACTAAATTTGATATAGTTTACTCGCAAATACCATAAAGAAAAGGTATTCCGAGGTTTGCTTTCGAGTCTATCACAGCCTTAGTGTGTATTTATTTTCCGTACGTTTTTTAAAAATAGCAGAGCATGCTATACTGGAAAAATCATGAAAAAACTTTCATTTGATAATATATTTTCTCCCTCCAAAGTTATCTTGTGTATCTTTGCTTTACTTGTCGTCTGGATAGGACATGCAAGCTATAGTTATATGCTTTCCACAAAAGCATTGGAATCGGAAAAAATTGACAGACTTTTCGTCGAAGACGCCTATAACAACGTTCAAACCATAGAGAGAATGTTCAAGCATTACAGCTACATGCTTTACCTTGAAGCAGACCTGTTCAAAAAACACGAACTTACTACAGAAAATATTACATCCGCCCTCAGCTCCTTGGAGACTTACGGTGAGTTTTCTAAAGTCGTTGCGGTTTTCCCTGACGGCGCTTCATTTTCCGTGCAAGATAATATTGTTGTTGCCGAAGACTACTCTTATGCAGACAAAATGCACCTTGGTCATTTTTATATTACAGATGTTTACCAAGACAAACAATTTGGCAATGTGGTTGCCCTTAATGTCCCCATTATCAATGCTAAAGCGGAAGTTGTCGCTTTCTTTGTCGGGGTTGTCAGCACCAATAAACTCTCAGACACCTTGAACGACTTCTTTTTTACCGAAGGAAGTTATTTCCATCTCGTTGACCAGAATGGCGCCTATGTGGCGGACAGTAAAGCATCCAACATGCTTCTTATGAATACAAGCTTTTTTGAGGCGCTTAAAGAGCTTACATTTTTAGAGGGCTTTAGTCTCGAAAAAATGACTACCGATATGCGATTAAAAATTTCGGGAACTACTCGTTATAGCTTCGGTAAACACCAAAGAATCGCCTATTACCAACCCCTAGAAATCAATAATTGGGTTTTTATGGCGGTAGCCAATCAAGAAAACGTAGAAGCCATGAGTCAGGCCCATCTCCAAAACAGTACAAATCTTATTCTTAAAATTTTGTTTGTATTTTTCCTTTTACTTTTTTGGGTCTATCAAACCCAAAAAACACTCAGAAACAATACTTTGGTGTTTGAAAAAAGCTTTAAAGCCTTATCAGAACAAATCAACCAAGTGGTTTTTGAGTATAACATCAAAACAGACACCATACACAGCATCAGCGATAAAAACGCTATCAGAGACGTTATAGGCGGAGACGGAAACCATAATATTGAGACTTTAGTCGCGCGTGTCCATCCTGAGGACATTAAGGGAGTACAAGCCGCAATACAAACTATCCGTGACAGTGAATCCTTCAATGGGGTAAAGTTTCGTTTACTCACGGTAAACGGCTCATATATATGGTTTATGATGAGCGGCGTACCGATTCTTGAAAAAGTTAACGCCACCCCCACCAAGGCACTTGGACTTATTGAAAATATCCACGAAGAAGAGAACGAAACGATTGCCCTCAAAGAAAAAGCCGAACTAGATTCGCTTACAGGCATATATAATAAAGGTGCCACCGAGCATCATATCAAAGAAATTTTAGCCAACGCCTCTCCGAGCGAATGTCATTGTATGATGATTATTGATGTGGATAACTTTAAAACTTTGAACGATACACTCGGTCATCAGCAAGGGGATAAAGTGATTAAAGACCTTGCATCCAAAACAAAAAGCCTCTTCCGTTCTTGTGATATTGTGGGAAGGCTCGGCGGAGATGAGTTTTTTGTATTTATTCAAGGCTCTTGCCCCACAGACATTTATATTTCCAAGGCAACACAACTGAATGAGCTTTATAGGCAAGCATTTACCCACGAAGACAAAACTATTCAAATTTCTGCAAGTATCGGTATTTCCGTGTATCCAAAACACGGCTCAAGCTTTGAAGAGCTTTACAATAATGCAGATAAGGCACTTTATGCAACCAAGGCAAAGGGTAAAAATGGCTATACCGTCTATGCCGATGGCCTTGTGACAGAATATATTTCCAGTAGAACCGATATCGATCGTTAAACTATAAATACGCATAAATGCGTGCATTCACAAGGATTAGCCAGGAGTAGTCATGAGTAATTTCCCCATTAATCGTCACCGTATGGAATATTGTTGCACCAAATGTCAAGCAAAGCATTCCGTAGATCAACTTCTTTACACCTGCCCCGACTGCAATGGAGTGCTACTGTTGGAAGACATGGATTTTGAAGACTGGAAACAAACTTCAGGAGCCGAATGGAGACGTATTTTTGATGAAAGAAGAGCGACAGACAGCTTAGCTTTACGTGGAATTTTCCGCTATTATGAGCTTATGGCGCCTGTTCTTGAAGAGGAAGATATTATCTGCCTAGGCGAAGGTCATACCCCTATTTTACAGGCCTCCCCAGCTCTTCGTAAAAAGCTTGGCGTGAATTTTTCTTTTAAGCATGAAGGACAAAACCCATCTGCTTCTTTTAAAGACAGAGGCATGGCGGGCGTTTATAGTTATTTACGCTCTCTTATTCGTTTGCACGGCTTTGAGGAAATTCTTACTGTTTGTGCTTCTACAGGCGACACTTCCGCCGCTGCGGCACTTTATGGTTCTTATGTGGGCGACCCGATTAAAAGCGTTGTGCTTTTGCCTGAAGGCAAAGTCACCCCACAACAACTTTCACAACCCCTCGGAAGCGGTGCAACCGTTTTACAAATCCCCGGAGTTTTTGACGACTGTATGAAAGTTGTGGAATATTTGGCGGCCAACTATCGTGTGGCCTTGCTCAACTCTAAAAACAGCTGGCGAATTTTGGGACAAGAATCCTATGCTTATGAAGTTGCACAAGAATACCGCTGGGACTTGCAAGGAAAAAGTCTTTTTGTACCCATCGGAAATGCGGGCAATATTACCGCCATCATGTCAGGTCTTTTGAAAATGCGCCGCCTTAATATTATAGAAGAACTCCCAAGGCTTTTTGGGGTTCAATCAGAGCACGCAGACCCAGTGTGGCGCTATTACAGCCAAGATAAAGAAAACAGGCACTACAGCCCCGTAGAAGTCAGCCCAAGCGTTGCCCAAGCTGCTATGATCGGCAATCCCGTTTCCTTCCCAAGAGTTCAAAAATTGGTTGCTGAATACGAAGCGCTCGGTGGTGAATTTAATGTGGTGCAAGTAACAGAACAAGCCATTATGGACGCCATGATCATTGCCAACATGCACGGACATATCGCCTGTACGCAAGGCGGAGAATGCCTCGCAGGACTTCTCAAAGCCAAGGACTTGGGACTTATTACAGAAAATGATTTTGCTGTGCTTGACGCCACCGCGCACGCGCTCAAATTCTCAGGCTTCCAAGATTATTACTTCGAAAATAATTTTCCGCCGGAATTTGGCGTAACCCCCGACAAATCTTTACAAAACCTTCCTCACAATATTATAGAGCAAAACAGAAAAAACCAACTATCTAAAGAAGAGTATACTAAAGAAGCCGCACAGGCAGTGGTAAACTTTATTGGAGTTAAGGCAAAATAATTGAAAAAAGCTCAAATTTAATTGAAACTGATATTCATGTAAAATCTGTATAAAATCAATACGTTAAGACAAGAATTGTACAAAATTTATTCTTTTGACAATGAAAACTGAATTCAAAAACACCGTAAGTCACCGAAGTGCATAGAGAATAAAAATTAGCAAACCTACTTGACACAATGAGCAACACAGGCTATCTCAAAAGGAGCTGTCAATGACAGCAAAAATTATGATATAAATTTCACTTGGAGGAAATTATTATGGGTTACACAGTAGAAGTAGATACCGATAAATGTGTTGGTTGTGGCGAATGCATCGACATCTGTCCTGTAAACGTTTACGAACTTGCTGACGGCAAATGTGATGCCGTTGCTCCTGAAGAATGCCTCGGATGCGAATCCTGTACAGGCGTTTGCGAATACGACGCTCTTACAATCGAAGAAAACTAAGCCGACATTTTTCAGCAAAGTTTTATAAAAACGGTATAACGAAAGTTATACCGTTTTTTTGTTAAGAAGAAATTTGTTAATAAAAAATATTGAGGGGAAACCCTTTTTTGATCTTTCAGATGACGCTCGCACTGCGTGGCTCTGCATTGACCTTACGTATGACGCTCGGAGCTACGTC
>CAYJOY010000115.1:0-6925 GCA_964371885.1 uncultured Lentimicrobiaceae bacterium
TCGTAACATAAAAACTCCAAAGACCATTATAAGTAATAGACTATTTTAATATTTTACATAAAAAGGGGTGTCTTAAAAAATATTAAAGAAACCGTGATGAAGGTAAAACTTTATGCGCAATAACGCAACTGAAATGTTTTTTAATAAATATACAGAATAGTTACCATATCCATCATGATTAGAATCAATCTTTTTTTAGTATAACACAGTATTTAACAAAAACAAAAAGAACTTTTATAACATAATTGAAATTGAATTATCTAACCAGATCGGCATACCAAGCGGCAGCAAGCTCCAAACCTTCTTTTACGTTATAGTGCGGTGTATAGCCCAAAAGGTTCTTTGCACGGCTGATATCCGCAAGGGAATGGCGAACATCGCCTTGTCTAAACTCTCTGTACAGTGGTTTTGTTTGTGTGATATTGGGTTTATATTTTAGCACTTCTTGACGGAGATATTCATAAAGTTCATTGAGTGTAGTTCTTTCCCCAAATGCAACATTATATACAGTATTAAGTCCTTTGTCGTCAGCAAGAGCCGCTAAAATATTCATTTGTACAACATTGTCTATATAGCAAAAATCTCTTGAGGTTTCGCCATCGCCGTTGATATACACAGGCTTGTCTTCCAAAAGAGCCGCATACCAAAGAGGAATTACCGCGGCATAGGCTCCGTTCGGATCTTGTCTTTTGCCAAAAACGTTGAAATAGCGTAGACCAATAGTATTAAGATTGTAGGAAGTTGTAAAAACTGAAGCGTACAGTTCGTTAACATATTTGGTTACAGCATACGGCGAAAGGGGAGCGCCGATACGATCTTCTTGTTTTGGTAAGGTTGGTTCTGTTCCGTAAGTGGAAGATGATGCCGCATAGACGAAATTTTTAACTTTTGCATCGCGGGCGGCCACAAGCATATTAAGGAAACCGTTAATATTACACTCATTTGCCGTAATCGGGTCTTCAATGGAGAAAGGAACAGATCCAAGAGCCGCTTGGTGCAAAACAAAGTCGACATTTTGACAAGCCTTATGACACGCATCAAGATCACGAATATCGCCTTCGATAAAAGTAAAGTTTTTCCATGCTTCTTCGCCGACGGCTTCTTTTACAAGGTCTAAATTCTTCTGATAACCTCGTATAAAATTATCGAGTCCGACAACTTTTTGTTTCTGCAAAAGAAGTGTTTCCAAAAGGTTGGAACCGATAAATCCTGCAACTCCGGTGATAAGCCATGTAAATGGGCTTGCTTGTATTTGTTTTAAAATATCTTCGTATTTTTTCATTGTGTCCTCATTGAAATATACAATAAAATAAGGTGAAATAATTAAAGGCGCCAGAGGTTAAACCCTGCTTCCAGTAAGCTTTTTCTATCTAAAACACTTTTAATGTCGAGAATATTGACTGTTTTACCTGCAAACATATTTTGAATCTGTTGAGGTTGGATTGTTTGAAATTCTTTGTGCGGAACAGCGAATATAACTGCGTCAAGGTTTTGAAGTTCTTCCATTGAATGAAGGGAGAAATTGTACTCTTCTTGCACTTCTGCCGTATCGGCAACAGGGTCATGCACAAGAGGAATAATCCCAAATTCTTTAAGTTCTTCGATGATATCAATAATACGAGTATTTCTCGTGTCGGGTACGTTTTCTTTAAAAGTAAAGCCTAAAATACCAACGCGGGCATTTTTTACACTGCTTCCACCTTCAATAAGTTTTTTTACACAAGTACTGGCTATGTATTTCCCCATACCGCTGTTAATACGCCTTCCGGCCAAAATAACTTCCGGATGATAACCGATTTCTTGCGCTTTATAGGTAAGATAGTAAGGGTCAACACCAATACAGTGTCCGCCCACAAGCCCCGGCCTAAAGGGGAGGAAATTCCATTTCGTTCCGGAAGCTTCAAGCACGTCAAGGGTGTCGATATCCATTTTATTAAAAATAAGTGCGAGCTCGTTCATTAGGGCGATATTAATATCACGTTGGGTGTTTTCAATAACTTTGCAAGCCTCGGCAACTTTAATGGTCGGTGCTTTATGGATGCCGGCAACAACTACCGCACCATAGAGTTTAACCAAAAGCTCTGCGGTATCTTCGTCTGAGCCTGCAACAACTTTGCATATACTCTCAAATCGATTAATTTTATCGCCCGGATTAATACGCTCGGGAGAATAGCCAACGGTGAAGTCTTGACCATAAATGAGTTGTGATTCTTTTTCAAGCACGGGGACACATTCGTCCTCGGTAACTCCGGGATATACCGTCGATTCATAGCAAACAATACACCCCTTGGACATGTTTTGACCAACGATTTTACTTGCACCGAGCACGGGACCTAAATCGGGAGTGCAGTGTTTGTCTACAGGAGTCGGTACAGCAACAATAATAACTTGTGCCTCTTGTAATTTTTTGGGATCGGCGGTGAAGGTTGCAGTTGTGGATGCTAATTCAGAAGATTCTACTTCTAAAGTGCTGTCAATTCCTTTGTTGAGCATAGCGACACGATGTTCATTAATATCAAAACCAAGCACATCAAATTTACGCGCAAGGGAAATGGTAAGTGGAAGTCCTACATAGCCAAGGCCGATTACAGCGATTTTTTTTTCTTTTTTTTCAAGCTCAAGATAATTTGCCATGAAGCGTACTCGTCTTTTCGTCAATTGAAGTTTGAGGTGTTGTGTTAGTGGTATTTATAACGCCGATATTGAGAAATTCAGTGTCAAAAGTGCGTTTTAAATAAAAAGGTACAAGGCAAAAGAAGTACTGAATACAATGTATCTTTCCTTTATGGCCTTGTCAAGGGATGAATAATGTTTTTTGTACTTAAAAACACAAATGTCACGTGTCTTACCATAAGATACGTGACATTTGAAAATCTAATTTCTATATATTATAGAAAGGTAACTTATTGAACTTTTTTACGACGACGCTTCATAGCTCCGAGACCTGCAAGACCTAAGCCTGTAAGAAGCATGGTTGCCGGTTCAGGGGTTGGAGCAGGAACTTCAGAGGCTGCAATTGAGAATACACCGGAAAGAACATATTTACCAAAATCTTTCGTTCTAAGGAAGTAGTCATTATTGTTTGTACCACCAACCACATATTTAGAGTAATCATTTCTCATTGTGTCATCATTGATGGCCCAACCACTATACAGACTAGTATCACCAGGAGCTGTTCCAGGGAAGTTTTCCATTGAGCGACTGTCAATAAATAGTCCAACTCCTGTTGCACCGTATTTATATCCATCAAATGTGATAGCGGTTGAACCCGCGGTTGAAGCCATGTCGTTATTATAGAAAATATAAGATACGTCGCCTTGACTGAATGTGTACAAAGGGAGGTTATATTTGATTTTCATTGAGGTTCCGAAAATGTCGTTGCCAGAATCGTCCACAGCATTTGCTGTATAACTGAATGATAGGTTACCTACAAAAACACCAGGGGAAGGTGTTTCTACATACGCGTCTTCTCTGCTTGTTTGGTTAACTAAGGCTCCATTTTGTGAGCTTGCAGACTTTCCGGGTGCTAAAGTCAAGTCGCCACTATTGCCACCGTTTGTTTCCAAGGTGATGTTATAGTTCCCGCTTGAAAAATTATATGGAGAAATGTTATTTCCTACATTATTTGTTAAGGAAACCTCTACTAGGTTATATTCCCAATTAGCCAAAAAAGCTGCTTCAGCTTTCGCTACGCCGGTTGCCAAGGTAAGGCCTAAAGTAAGTGTTGTAAGTAATTTTTTCATAAAGCCTCCGAGATTTTGGTGTGTTACCCAAATTTGATTTCGTTACTTTTCTATAAGCAAGTAGCGTGCCAAACTTGTAACGATTTGATATGTAATACTTTATGGTATATGCTGTAAATTCTGTACATATTATGTTTAAAAGGCTGTAAATAATTCCGACGCTATCGTCGAGAATGTTTACAATCTTTTTGGAAATCTTTACACACTGCCTTTTAGAGTGGAAGTATACCAAAAAACTAATAAAATAAATCTTTGATTGGGGGCTTTATTATGATGCTTGAAAGTTGTTCATGTAAAAAAAACCGACAGTTTTGTCGGTTTTTTTTACATAGAGAACGAGTACATTCTAACGACTATTGGTAACGAGCCAGTAATTCTTTGATAGAAGCAGACCAAACCCCACTTCCAAAGGTTGTGACGATAATCTCATCAAGGTTTTTGGGATTAAAAGTTATACTTTGAGCATTTGAAAAGGGAAATTCCTTACACCATAACCATGACTTTCCCCCATTTTTACTGAAAAATAAACCGTTATTGGTTGCTCCTGCAAAAATAAGATCTGTGTTTTCAGGGTGTACAAGAACAGCCATCCAGTGATCATAATTGTAGGTTCTGCCTAAGCCTCGTAATCTGGAAATATCTGAATCTTTAAGAATGTGCCACCATCTTTTGCCACCATCTTTACTATAATATATTCCTCCGGCGTTGATTCCTTGGGGGCTGGCGCTTGCCACATAGAGTCCGTTGGGGGCTGTTGGATGAAATGCTAAGGCGTTGGCCCAGTGGCTGAGCTTTTCGCCTTTACTTAGATGTTCCCAACTATTCCCTTTATCGGTGGATCGCCAAACGCCACCTTCATCAGGATTGAAGTAGTGGGGGTTGGGAGCTCGAAGGCCTGTGATTAGGCAGTACAGGTCTCCGGTTATAGGGTGAAAATAGAGTTTGTAAATATGTTTATTATGACCGCCGGGTTGTCCTTTGGTCGGTGCCCATGTTTTTCCGTTGTCGTGGGAAACGTAGACTCCTGCGTTGTCATTTGATTCTCCATAAATCGATGCAAAAAGTGTGCGGTTTCTGGGGTCGGAATCAGGATCTAAAATAACGCTTGTGCATACTTGGTTAGGGAGTCCCTTGTCAGAGTTTCTATTGTAGGGCACCTTCCATGTTTTTCCAAAGTCAGAAGAAACAACAACACCCCCACGATGCGTGGCGTGTGATGGATTGATGTTAGAAATAGACAAAAAATGCGGTATATCATGCAGGTTACTTGTTGCCGCGTATATTTTACCGGGAATATTCGGGTCAAATTCCAAATCGTAAAAAGTGTTTGTCCATGGTGACCCTGTAGCAGACCATGACCATGATTTTCCTTGATCTAAAGAATGAGCAAACCCGATATCGGTATAAGCAATATACTCTCGATTAGTTTCATGAGGGTCGTAATAGTATCCCCATACTGAGGTAACTTCCAGACCATTACTCACGCTTCTGGGGAGACCTTTTTCTTCGCCGGGGGGGAGGGGGGTAGAGAAAAATATTTCCCATGTATCCCCAGCGTTTTTAGAAATAAAAATTTCACCTTGAGTGGTTATCAGAAGTGTCTTGGGGTCTGACGGGGACACTGCAATGCCCGTAAAGTAATAAGACCAGTAAAGATGACTTTGCATCCATGAGATTTCAACATTTTTTTCAAGCCAAAAAGTTTCTTGACTATCGAGCATGCGAAAAGCTATATCCCATGTTTGCCCACCGTCTACACTTCGTACAAGGTTAGGGAGGTTTGCGTTATGGCTTGTAGGATGTTCCATAGCAAAAATCAAGGAGGACTGTCCGGAAGGTATGATAATTTCCTTAATTTTTCCATAATCGTTTGTGCGAACTTTCCATGTTTTACCAAAATCTATGGAACTCTGTATACTCATGTCGTCCACCGAAATATAAAAAAAGGGCTGACCCGTTTCGTCCAATGTTGCGTCAAAAGCCGTTATAGTACCAGGTAAAGGTGTTTTCTCCCAACTTACTCCATTGTCAGCACTTTTAAGTAATGTGTTGTAGTTTTCAATGCCGTAAATATCTTTATTCACTCTTTTTAGGTGAGTGATAGTTTGATTTGAAATTTTCTTAAAACCTGCTCGTCCCCCCTTCCATAAACCAAAATCACTACTGACTAAGAAATTAGTTCCATGGTTGTCTAGGTTTAGGTATGAACGAATATATGCGAACCTTTTATCGTTTTCCTTTTGTTGTTTTTCAGCGTGCCATGGACCGCGAACAATTTCTTTCCAGGTAAGACCTTCGTCGTCACTCATAATTAATGTTGAACGATGATTTATCCAGACCAATTTATTTTTTGACAGGAAAATAGGAGCCGGGGAGAAGTGTGCACGGCGAGGGCTTTTGTGCCATGGAATCATATCCCAACTTTTACCTTTATTTTCAGAACGATACACTCCACCCATGTCACAAACGGTCATCATCAAATTTTCATTGTAAGGAGAAAAAACAGGGTTGAAAAATCCTCCGCCTCCCCCGATACCTCTTACACTAAAGAGAGGTGGTTGCTCGGCGCTTTTAGTTTCTGAGGAGTGAGCTTTTTGTATCGGCATGCCCAAAAAACAAATATATAAACAAAGAAGAAAGGAAAGAAACCGTTTCGTTTTTATATAAAAAAAAGACATGTTGACCTCGTTTTATAATCGTTACGATTGAAATATATTGTATTGGAAAAAAAGTACAACCAGAGTGTGTACATCCGAAGCGACTTTCATCTTCTTTGATATTGCACAAAAATTTCTAATTTGAAGACGCTATTTGGGAGAGGGTTCGAGAGGAGAAAACTTAAAAGTTCCGCCTCCCGAAAAAAGAGTGCTGAAATATATTCTAATTTAGTTTATGTTTTTTTAGAAGATCATAAAACGTCGGTCGACTGATTCCGAGGGATTGTGATGCTTGCATGATATTTCCGGAATGTTGGTTCAAGGCGTTTTGAAGCATCTTTTTTTCAATGTCGTTTCTGGCCTCTTGCAACGAACCATAATTAAGTTCTTGTAGGTTTTGAGTCGTATCGTTTGAAGAGGACGCAACCGGAGAACTTGTTTGAAAGTCAAGCGATTCTGCTTGGATAATTGGATTGTCCGAAAGAATAATAATTTGTCTGATTTTATTTTCTAATTGACGAATAT
>CAYJOY010000116.1:0-5552 GCA_964371885.1 uncultured Lentimicrobiaceae bacterium
AGTATAAACGATGTTAGACTGTGACAGTTACGGAACAGATATTGCACATTGGCTATTTCGCTTAGGTTTAAGTTGCTTAAATCTATCGTCTCTAATGAATGCATGCCAGCAAACATCCAATGTATGAAATGGATATGACTTGCATCAAGGTTTTCCCACCCTTCAATACTCGTTACGTTGCCCCAATCAACTCTATCTTCCACACTATATCTCATCAAATCATACAATTGATCCACAACAATAGGTTCTCCTTCTGGGGCATCAAAAACAATGTGGCTAATCACTTGATCAGAACTTCTTGGAAAAGATCGAATGAAACGATCTAGTTCCTCTTTAAGGGGTAGCCCAGATGCGTGGGGGCTAACGGTAACAGTGTTGCCACTTAGTGTGGCACGCACTAATGTCGGTTCCGGGTCAGTGTTTTGGGATGGGGGGGCGGTTTGCCCAAACAGATTGATTCCAGCTAGCAAGAATACTAATAGGAAAAATAGTACAATTTTTTTCATACGCTATATTTTTTAAAGGTTAATAATTTGCCTATATAACATTTATTGTGCTTATTTTTAATGGTTTGCATTTTACAGCAAACACTATTAAAAGCCTAATAAATCTTCAAAGCAAAGTTAGAGAATAATTGTAAAACTATTCTTTTTTAGCGTAGAAAACGATCTAAATTATACTGCTAAGTATTTCTAAGTCAAATTTCTAAATGATCTAAATTATATGCTTAGGTAATTTGTTTAGAAAGAAAGCACCTGTTTAAAGATGGAAGCTAGGATGGTTGAAGTGGTATTGGTCGTAATCTTGTTTTTGGTTCTACCCATTTCTATTTTGCTAATGGGCACCTACAGTTTTATATTGCGATAGCGCATACACATTACCACGACAAAAATTAATGTGATAACAGAAGCTATAACGGGCAATATGGTATAATAATTGGGGTTTACTGTATGAGGCGTTTTAAGAAAGAGGGAAAAAACATACCATATCAAAAGTAATAGCGCGAGATAAATGTGAGTTTTACGTACAGCTTGATGGCAACACAAAGTTACACAAAGTAGCACTACCATTGCAACAATAGCTATTACATTTACGGCTATTTCTCCAATGGCAAAATAATGACCTCCTATTTTCGCAATAGAGATAGCTGCACTCAATAGCATTGAAAACAATATAAAGAAGGTCATTCCATTCAAGAATTCAGACCTGTTAATTTCTGTTAATTGTATCCTTTTTTGTGTATCCATTTCCTTTTTATTTTGTGTTGGATTAACTTCTATTTTTGGGAAAGAATGCCACGCCATTGCAAGAATAACCGCAAAAAAGAGAGCCTTAGCAAGATGTGGTGCTAACGTAGCGGAAAAAATAGGGAGAAAGGATATATAAGAAAATGGGAATATTGCAGTCATAATTCCAGGTAACACATAAACAGTTAGTACTGACAATATTGTAATGGATGGAGTAATCTGCTTTTTAACAACAATAATAGTAAGCATGCATAGTAAAAAAATGGCGTATTTCAGTAATTGGCAAGTTAATTTCTGTTAAATGTTTGAAAGCAATGAGTATGTATTGAACTAGAAATCCGAAACAGAGTATCATAAATAGGAATACCACTCCGTAATAGAAAGATTTTGTTTTATTCATGATTTTTTCTCCAAATTAATTATTGCTATAAAATCGATGGGGAATTATTAGAAGTCCCCTATAAATTAATATTATCTAAAGTATCAATATGATGAAGATTATACTTCTCTTTAATAATTTCCCAGTCATCGCCTCCAAATGCAGGATAGATAGAATGGAGCGAGTAAAATACTTTTTCATCATTCTCAATTGTAATTACCGATATTGATGTAAGAGAATCGGGTCTATCGTAGTAATACCCAATTATTTCTTGCCAATTTTGTTGCGATAATACGGTTTTGCCTTCTACAAAATGGTAGTTGGCATCCATTTCAAGTGTACCATCCCACATTCGGTAAACGCGAAACCTATAGAGAGGCTCCTTCACACTCACAAGTTCAATCCAATGTCCTCCATCACAACCGCCACGCCATATTGCATTGGCGGGCACTATTTCAGGTTTTTCTGGAGGATCACATGGGAGATTATAGTGCCAATTGATTATTTCTGCTAACAGAAATACAACGATGAAAAGTGCACATAAATGGTACCTGTAACTGTTAAAATTCTCTTTTTCATCTTATAAATCTTGCAACCGGTTCATTAACTCCACTACATTATTTACCCCTACTTTTCGGAATATATTCGATTTATGTACATTTACGGTTTTCTCACTAATCTCAAATTGAGAAGCTATCTCTTTAGAGAGCATTCCTAATTTCAAAGCTTGTAATATTTTACACTCCATAGGTGTAAATAATATTTTAGCACTATTTTGTTTTGCACGGCATTGGTTGAGCGTTTTCACTACCTCGCTACCATAGTAGTTTCCCCCTTGCATCACGCATTGTATTGCCGATTGTAGCACTTCTGGTTCGCAATCTTTAGTGATAAATCCACCCACTGGGAGGGTAATCACCTCTTTGACCGCCTCTTCGTCGCATTCGGCCGATAATAGCAATATTTTTACATCAGGATATTCGTATACAAAACGTTTCACCACATCAATGCCAGAATCTCCTCCCGGCATTTTTATGTCTAAAATAATTAAATCTACTTCAACCCCCTGTTCCATTTTCTCATAGAGTGCTTCCGCAGAAGGTAATTCATCTACCACTTCTACCTCTAAATCGGTAAATAAACGAACCATGCTTCTAACAGCTAAACGGATGAGATAGTGGTCATCTACAATAATAATTTTTATTTTTTTCATTATGTTTATTGTTTCTGATTAATGGTAAATACAAAGGTAGTACCCATGTTTTCTTGGCTATTTACCGTGATAACTCCACCGTGCATTGCCACCAACTCTTTGGAAATCATCATTCCTATGCCGCCGCCTGTCTCTCCTTGTGTCCCTTTTTTTGAAGGTAAGGCGCTCAATTTAAAGAGCTTATTAATGGTTTTTTGCGTCATTCCCACACCATAATCTTGGATGGAAATATGACATTTACCATCTTCAATTTTTGCCGAAATATCGATATGACTATTAGGATTGGAATATTTCGCTGCATTATCTAAAATATTTCTAATAATAACCGATAAAGAGAGTGTGTCGGCATAAAGCGATAAATCGGAAGGTATACTTACATTCACGGTAATATTCTTTTGTTTCAGCGCTATATTCATCTCTTCTAGTACCCCATCTAGCACATCTTGTAAGTGTAATTGTGTAGGTTGAAATGGGATTATCTTTCTCTCCACTTTCGACCAATCGAGTAGATTGTATAGTAATTTCAATACCGATTTAGAGGAATTCAATAATTCATCACTCATTTCCTTAATCTCTTTGGCGGAGAAATGCTCAAGGTTTTTGTCTAATATTTCAAGTACTTTTTTCTGCGCAATCAATGGATTTTTTAACTCATGGGAGATGACAGAGAAAACTTTATCTTTAGCATTGTTAATTTCGCGAAGTTTTTTATTCGTTTTTCTATGCGCACGCAACACGACAAGTAAGGAAATAATAATTAGCAAAAACGCCGACGCTCCAAAGATAGAGTAGAGGCGTTGTAAACGTTTCTCATTCTCTAGCTTTTCGTTTTCATGTTTTATCTTAAACTCGTTCAACACCTTTTCATTTTCATCTTGATAGATAGAATCTTGAAGGGCGTAGGCGTGAGTAAGGCTCTGGTAAGCGGTTTCAAAATTATGGCTACGTGCTGTAATCTCTGCATGTTTATGATAAGCCACCTTGAGTACTTCTCTAAAATAGCCCTCTCCAATCAATGCAATGGCTTCTTCAATAATGGCAGGGTTTTGGCTAATTACCCCTATATGAATAGACGATAGTGCTGACATTTCATTCTCTCCAATGGCGTTGGCCATCTCTTTCGATTGAGTGAATTGCGCCAATGCCTCCTCAAACATCCCTAACTCCTCGTAACAAGTACCTATATTAAAAAGGGTATTAGCTATAGTTGCGCTATCATTCACCGTTTTTTGCAGTTCCAAACATTCGTTGTAGGCCTCAATGGCTTTTTGGTACTGAAATTGTTTTTGGTAAATGTTACCAATGTTGTTGATGGCAATAGATAATCCTTCTAAATTATTGATTTTACGCACTATCTTTTCTGCTTTTTCGTAGTAAATCAATGCATTATCGAATTGATTCATAAAAAAGAAAGCAATCCCTATTTGCATCGCATATCGAGCTGTTAACTCTTCATGCTCGGGATCTTGTTTAATTTCATCAAAAACTGAAAATAATAATTG
Organism: uncultured Lentimicrobiaceae bacterium; assembly: GCA_964371885.1. Taxonomy (GTDB): domain Bacteria; phylum Bacteroidota; class Bacteroidia; order Bacteroidales; family WCHB1-69; genus CAYJOY01. The sequence continues at coordinate 4,342 of CAYJOY010000116.1, forward strand.
TAGTGCTTTTTTATGCTCTCCTGCATACGAAAGCATTGTAGCGTACGCATGAATTAAGAGCTTCTTATCCTCCTTGTCGCCCTCAATTTGATCGTAGCCTTCAATATATTCACTATATAGTTGTAGGATTAATTCCAAGTTTTGTGCTGCTTGTGCCGCAGCAATTTCTCGCTGATAATATTCTGCGTTATTGGCTGAAATATTAATATAAAAGAGAAAAGAGATAAAAAATAGTAGTGCTTTTTTCAATATAATCAAGTTTTAAAATTAATAATTCAAGTTAAGTAAGTGTGTGTTGCATTGTAATGTACTTGTTTAAAATATATTACGAAAGCTTTGTGAGATACTTTTGAAATATATTTCATATTGCGAATATACAAAAAAAAATAGAAAGCGAATAAAAAAGTGCAAAAAAGTGTACGAGATGATTTTAGAAATTAAAATCGAAGTCGTAGATGATGAAATGACTAGTTGGTAGATGTTTATACATCAATACCAGTGCTACTCCCACCAAACTTCACCCTGCCAGTTATCTTCTTTAAAAGCTACTATTTCTCCAATTTTAGGATATAAAAGATGGATAGTAGAATCCTGTTGCGCCGCCTCGTACACCGTTTGCAATGGATTTTCCCATACGTGGCGCGCCAACGCGTATTTAGAGTTGTGAGAAGTAATGAAACTTTTAGGCTGTAACTCTTTTAATGCCAATACTAAATCTTCGGGTACAAAATGGATATGTCGCCAATCCATGTCATATTGCCCATTTTCCATAATGGCAAAATCGATAGTTGGGAAACGGTTCGCAATCTCAGGTATGTGTATTCCATATCCCGTGTCGCCGCTAATATAAAAATGGTACCCTTTTACATTGAGCATGTAGCCACACCATAACATTTTGTTTTTTTCGAGCAAACGTCCCGAATAGTGACGGGCTGGGAGTGCCGTAATTTCAAACTCTTGCTCAAACATGGCACTTTCATTCCAATCTAATTCAATGATATTTTCGGGAGCAACGCCCCATCGCTCTAAATGTGCCCCAACGCCAAGTGGACATACAAAACGTTGCGTTCTATCTATTAATTCTTTTATGGTTGGGTACTCTAAATGATCCCAGTGGTCGTGGGTAATAAAGATGTAATCTATGGCAGGAATGTCGTCTACTGAATAGATGTCAGCACCTTCAAACGGTTGGATTAAAGAGGGTAGGGGAG
>CAYJOY010000116.1:5591-6909 GCA_964371885.1 uncultured Lentimicrobiaceae bacterium
CAACTGAATATAATAGGTGGAATGCCCTAACCATATTACTACCTCTTTCTGTAGATCAATAGCCGACAAATCAGTTTTTACTGCGGGCACCGTAACCTTGGGGCGGGTAGTTTTACTCCTTACAAAAAGTAAGTCGTAAAAGTTTAAGAGTCTAGCTATTACGCTCTCTTTTTTCTTAGGAATAGGATTGGGCTCTAAGTTGGTAAAAAAGCCCTCTTTATAGTTCGAAGATTTTTCAATACGCAATGCCCGTTCACTCCCCTCTTCAATTTCTCCTCCAAATTTCGGATGCTGTAAATAGAGAATAGCGGCCAAGCATAATACCACAATTACCGCTATAATGATGGCTATAGTTTTTAAAGTTTTCTTAATTATTTTTCTCATTACCTTTTTGTTTTAAAATGCTAAAATAGCCCTTACACGGTGCCAGTCATCTTTATTGCGCGTTTTTACAATGGAGCCAACGCCTAGCCTATAATAGTGAGCAATATGATTGATACCATCGTATTCTGTAGATGACCAATAAATGGGGGCGTTAGCATCGTTATTCAACATTTGTGTCGTCAAATCGCGAGTGCCTCCCTTTTCATACTGTAGAGGTGTGGCACCACTCACTTTTTTTATCTTTTTATTCACTGCTTTTGCAGCTTTGCTCAATGCCTGCAATTCATCAACTGCGGGCAGATACCAGATCCCTTTTTTACCAGATTCGTACGTTATATCTTTGCCGTTTTTTCGGTGAACCCATGCAAAAGCAGGAAATGTTTTGAGCGAGTTATCCTGCTTAAGCACATCTGCCATGTTCATCAACCCGTCGCTCTCTGATTTTGCTCCTGGAACATTTTCAAAATTAGGCGACCAAATATCGCTCGTCTCGTCAATAGAAACCACCTTCCCGTGCTCCCCATTCTGGGTTACCTCAAACACAATCCCAACTATTGGATTTGCCTGAGTTGCTAATCGAGAGTCGGGAGATATTGTCCCATCTTTAAAATAATAATCGCCTACATTAGCACCATAAACGGTGGATAACAAGAGAGCGAAAATGAAGGAAATGATAAGATAATTTTTTTTCATAATAATCATATTTTATAGGTTGTCAATCTTTTGGGTTGTCAATTTTTATAACTACGAAGCAATCCTTATTTTTAAAGGGGACTTCTAAAAATTGCTTTGCCCAGATTTGAGATATTGAGTAGATTTTTCTCATTTTTTGAAGAGCATAGCGTGCTATGTGATGATAAAAATGGGGAAAAGATGCCAATATATCGCTCAAAGGTGGGTAAAACAGAGATTTTTTGTCCATATTAATTATTGT
>CAYJOY010000117.1:0-3769 GCA_964371885.1 uncultured Lentimicrobiaceae bacterium
TAATGAAAACTTCTAAGTTCAATCGCGATCTATACGAAACCGATAAAGATGCCCTCATTGCCCGTTACAACGACTATGGTTTCCGCGATGCCTACATTGTGAGCGACACCGTAATTTTTAAAGATAACCGTGCCTATATTAACATAGAAGTAAACGAAGGCAACCGCTACTACTTCCGCAATATCACCTTTACTGGTAATACTGTACACCCAACAAGTGTGCTAGAACAACTTTTTACCATAAGCAAAGGAGATGTGTATAACCAAACATTGTTGATGCAAAACTTAACAGGAACCGAAGAAGGAAACGACATCAGCTCATTATATATGAATGATGGGTACTTATTCTTTAATGCGGTGCCTGTTGAAGTAAAAATTGAAAACGACTCTATTGATATTGAGGTAAGAATTAGAGAAGGGAAACAAGCAACCTACAATAAAATTATTATTAAAGGGAACACTAAAACAAGCGACAATGTAATTTTACGCGAAATTACCACCTTGCCAGGACAACTCTTTAACCGTGCCGACATTATTCGTACGCAACAAGTATTGATGTCGTTAGGCTACTTTAACCAAGAAAATTTTAATGTATTACCAAAACCAAGCGAAGCCGAGGGTACTGTAGATATTGAATACACACTAGAGGAAGCATCGTCCGACCAGTTAGAACTTTCGCTCGGATTTGGAGCTACCGGCTTAGTATTAAGTGCTGGGGTTTCTTTCAATAACTTCTCCTTTAAGAAGCTATTTAAAAAAGAGGCGTGGCAACCTGTCCCTTCTGGCGATGGGCAAAAGTTAGCATTTAGAGCCTCTACAAACGCATTATGGTACCAATACTATATGGTACAGTTTAGCGAACCGTGGGTGGGGGGCAAAAAACCAAACTCACTCACCGCCTCAATTAGTTACCAAGTGCAAACCAACGGTGTTAGCAAAAACGATAACGACTTTATGTCGCTGAATATCTTCGGAGCTCAAATGTCATTCTCTAAACGTATTAGATGGCCCGACGATTACTTCCAAATGTCGCACACATTATCATACCAACGCTACCGCGTTGATAATTACGGTTCACTCTTCGTTTTCGATAACGGCTTCTCTAATAACATTAGCTACACATTTACTATTGCTCGTAACTCTGTTAACGCACCTATATACCCACGCGAAGGTTCTGAAATATTCTTCTCGGTACAGCTTACCCCTCCTTACTCGCTATTTAGCAGTAAGGATTTCACTACAATGTCGTTAGAAGAAAAATACAAATGGTTAGAGTTCCACAAGTGGAAATTTAATCTCTCGTGGTATACTAAAATTGTAGAAAACTTCGTATTAAATGTCCGCTTCAAAATGGGATTTATGGGCTATTATAATAAAGATATTGGGTTAGCCCCATTCGAAAGATTCTACTTAGGTGGCGACGGTATGTCGACCTACAACTTCGATGGTCGCGAAATTATAGGGATGCGTGGTTACGACGAAAGTGCGCTTACACCACATGTTAACGGAAGTCCCGTTGGAGGTGCCATTTACAATAAGTTTACCGCCGAAATTCGCTATCCTATCTCGCTTAACCCAAGTGCCACTATTTACCTCCTTGCCTTCGCAGAAGCGGGTAGCACATGGCTCGATGTGAGAAACTACTCTCCATTTAACCTCTACAAATCAACAGGGGTTGGGATCCGTATATTCTTACCAATGTTTGGATTACTAGGATTCGACTGGGGATATGGATTCGACGAAGTGCCTGGATTACCTGGCGCCAATGGTAGCCACTTCCATATTTCTATTAACTCTTCTATTGATTAGAGTTGATAACCAATTGTAAGTTAATTCTTGAATAATACAAAAAAATAACCGCCCTTTCTTTCGAAACGGCGGTTTTATTTTGCTAGTTATGCGTTATTGTTAGGCCCTTTTTTATCGACAATGCGCACAGTTATCACAACCCGAAAGCTCGCCACGAAGACGCTTCCTAATCATCTCCTTTAGCCTAGTTTGAAGTGGGGTAATCGCAATTTTATCGGCTATTTCGTTGGCAAACGCCACCATGAGCAACATCCTAGCATTACGCTCACCTATGCCTCTAGTACGTAGGTAATACATAGCATTCTCATCTAACTGACCTATTGTGGCACCATGGCTACATTTTACATCGTCGGCGTGAATTTCTAAAAAAGGTTGCGTGGTTATAGTCGCCTCATCTGTAAGCATGATGTTCCTATTGGTTTGGTGTGCCTCCGTTTGTTGCGCATCTTTATTTACACGCACATAACCGTTAAAATTGGCACCAGCCTCATCATCAACAATCCCTTTGTAGTGTTGAAAACTCCTACACCCTGTAGCTTGATGCCCTACAAATACTTGGTTGTCGACATACTGCTTACTGTCTACTAGATACAATCCATCTATATTCACCTCAGCGTTACTACCCATTAATTGAACCGCAATCTCGTTGCGCACATAATTTCCGTTAAACACAAACGAGTGGGTGTGCACTTTCGACAACGCCTGCTGCGCAATATAGGTGTGGTTAAGCAACAACGACCCCATCGCTTTATTCTCCATCTTATAATAATCGATAGTAGCACCTTCATCTACAAAAATCTCTACCACATTATTTATAATAGAATCCTCCTCCTGTACCGAATCATCGCATTGAATAAACGATATTTTACTATTCTTCTTAAGAATAATAAGATGGCGGGTTTGCACCATTAGTTTCTCTTGACAACTAATTAATGATATTAACTGAAAGGGATCTTCTACAGTTACATTTTCAGGAACATACAAAAACAATCCATCGGTAAACAATGCCGTATTGAGTGCCGTAAATGGTTCATCTGCTTTTTCCGATTGTTTGCCTAAATATTCAAACACTAGTTCTGGATATTGTTGTATTGCGGCTCTTAAACTGCCCACAATAATCCCATTTTCCATTGGGTGCAAAGGGGCATTTTTCTCTGAATACCAACCATCTATAAAATTATAAAGGATGCTATTCAAATCTTTAATCTCACAATGAAAACCTTTCTCTATTTTAGGTTTCTCATCAATATTGTAAAAAAAGGAGTAATTCTCTTCCAAAGTCTTGTCAATGGCACGGTGCGCCCATTTCTCATCTTTATGAGTAGGGATTCCTTTTTCAACAAAACGGCAAAATGCCTTATCTTTTATTTCTTGCAACAAAGCACTCTCTTGCGACAATTGTTGCTTTGCATCTGGATAAAGTTCTTCTATAAACTTAACAAACCGATTGGTTTTTAGCTCTATATTCATATTTTAAAACGGCTAATGTTTTACACTTCACCTTTCATTATTAATTTTAGGGGACTTCAATTTTACAGTTCGTTAATCCAGGCATATCCTTTTTCTTCTAGCTCAAGGGCCAGCTCTTTCCCTCCTGTTTTTACAATTCTTCCATCGTATAACACATGTACTATGTCTGGAACAATATAATCGAGGAGACGTTGGTAGTGGGTTATTACTACTGTTGCGTTATCTTGGGTTTTAAGGGTGTTTACCCCGTTGGCAACAATGCGTAACGCATCAATGTCGAGACCTGAATCTGTTTCATCGAGAATGGCAAGTTGTGGTTCAAGGATGGCCATTTGAAAAATCTCATTTCTCTTTTTTTCGCCACCCGAAAAACCTTCATTTACCGAACGATTACTTAACGAAGCGGTAAGTTCTACTACCTTCTTTTTCTCCTCCATTAAATCCATAAATTCGAATAGAGTAATAGGATCGAGCCCTTGATGTTTCCGCTT
>CAYJOY010000117.1:3779-6826 GCA_964371885.1 uncultured Lentimicrobiaceae bacterium
TCTCATCTATGGCAGCTCTCATAAAGTTTTGCATGCTCACTCCCGGAATCTCTACTGGGTATTGAAAGCCCACAAAAATACCTTCTCGTGCGCGCTCCTCTATCGATAAATCTTTAATATTTACACCTCTATAGTAAATATTGCCTTGGGTAATTTCATACATATCTTTTCCGGCAATTACCGACGTTAGCGTACTTTTTCCGGCTCCGTTCGGACCCATAATGGCATGTACCTCGCCAGCATTTACCTCAAGGTTTACCCCTTTTAAAATCTCACGCCCCTTAATAGAGACGTGAAGATTTTCTATTTTCAATAAACTCATTTTTTATTAGTTTGCTTTTTTTAGTTCTAAAACACCATTGCCTGCTTGGATATACGTTGATCCAGATTTCGTAACTTCTAAGTTATAGTCTGCTATAGTAACGATGGCTATCGTGTCTTTTAATGTTACTTCACATTTTCCTTTTCTTAAATAAGATGACATTGTCTTATCTACAAACACATTACTTGTTTCATCATCGGTTCTTCCATTCAAAATAGCACCGTAATATAGAGAATCGGTCCTTTGATCCATGTATTCTACAAAATCAATCGTCATAGACTCTTCAGATGTCTCATTCGGTAATCCAACAATGAAAGTATTGTCTAACACATATCCTTTTACCCCTTGTTCATCGAACTGGAATGAGGTTGTGTCTTCGTCATCGCCACCCATTCTTTGTTGAATGGTACGCTCGCCAATGTAGGTAATGGCTCCTGCAAAATAACCTACTAGGGCAATCCACGAGATTTTTTTCAAGTACCAAATAAAGTCTATTTTCTCCATTCCCATTACCGCTACACCTGCTGCCGAGCCTATAATAAGGATAGAACCACCCGTACCAGCACAGTATGCCAAAAACTCCCAGAAATAATGGTCGGTTGGAAAATCATACATTCCAATGGCTCCTGCTACCAACGGCACATTGTCTACAATGGAAGAAAGAATACCTATAACCACATTAACAACATAGTATTTCGAAGGCTCTTCCAATGGAATACTGTCTAATTTACCTGCTAACATTTGTAAATGGCCCATACTTTGAAGTGCATTTACCGCTATTAAGATACCTAAGAAGAACATTACGCTGGCAATGTCGATCTTCTTAAATACGGTAAGGATATCGAAAGGACGTTTTTCTTCTTCCGTTTTATTACGGTGAATTATTTCTGAAACGATCCAGAGCACTCCTAAACCACCTAACATTCCTAAGTAGGGAGGAAGGTGAGTAATTGTTTTAAAAACAGGCACAAACAATAACGCAGCAACCCCTAAAATTAAGAACAACCTTTGTTGCCATGGCTCCGATGGAGGTGTTTGGTGTAAATCGGCTTCCAACAATTGCGGACGAGTAATGTCTCCTTTCATCAAGAACGACAGAATAACCAATGGCACTATTAAAGAGACTAAACTTGCTAAGAATGTAGAAACTATAATGTTAGAAGCGGTTACTTTTCCTGCAATCCACAACATGATAGTGGTTACATCGCCAATAGGCGACCACGCGCCACCCGAGTTAGCGGCTATAATTACCATACTTGCAAAAAACCACCGTTCCTGTTTGTCGCCAATAAGTTTACGCAACAACGCACACATTACAATAGAGGCCGTTAGGTTATCGAGCACCGCCGACATAAAAAACGATAATATTGAAATTACCCATAACAATTTCACTTTGTTGGTAGTGCGGATTTTATCGGTAATAATTTTAAAACCTCCTTGCGTGTCGACCACCTCAACAATGGTCATGGCTCCTAGTAAAAAGAAGATAATGGCTGCCACCTCGCCTAAAGCATGCAACAACTGAGAATGGACTAACCAGTCGGTAAAACTCGACTGCGAATGGGTCATTAAATAGTTTGTAAAAGACTCTGGGTTGAAGAGTATCTCTTCGCCACCAACAACGGCGCATACCCAAAGCACAGCACCTAATAATAATGCTGTTGCCGATTTGTTAATTTTTAGTGGATGCTCTAGGGCTATGCATAAATACCCTAGCACAAACAATACAATCATTAATATGAACATAATTTTTTAGTTTATTGTTATTATTTTATTTTACCATTAATTTAGCATTGAATATTTCGCCATTTTGCACCATAATAACAATGTACATCCCTTTTTGCCAAGCCTGCGTATTCAAAGTTACTGCTTCTGTTAGTTCGTTTTGGCTCCATACTAATTTACCAGCAAGGTCAACAACGGTTACATGGTAAGGCATTGTTAAGTTTGCAGGGGTAATCTCTGCCATATCTGTAGTTGGATTAGGAGCGATAACGACGCTCTTAACACTGTTATTTTCTTCAATACCGAGAGGTTCGAAAGAGAGCGATAAATCATCGATGATGAATTTAGTATTTTCGCTTTCCGACGCAACTGTTACTATAAAAGTGATAGAATCACAAGGCGTATTCTCTACCACCTCTTCGTTAAGAGGCATAATAAACTCTTGGTATGTACTTGCTGCCTCATAAATTTCTATATTACCCACTGCAACAGGAATTCTCTCTTGCAGCATTTCATTCCAATGCATGGCCACAGCGGTAATGTTCACAGAACCTTCACCCTCCGTTGCGGGCATAAATTTGTACCATCCTTTTACAGCGGTAGGTAATTCACTCATCGGCATTCCTCTTGAAAGCAATCCGCTTACAGATTCTAAATCTTCCAACGATAAATTTTCAAAATTTCCATCCATAATTTCCATAATCAACTCTTGTCTTATTTCAACGGGAGAAGTATGCCCTAACTGTACAAAAGCAGGAACCATTATACCATCTATAACACCTTCTAGTGATAATGATTTGGGAGAAATCTGCAATGCGTAATTTCCTTGATAAGCATCGGTAGTTTGGGTGGCAAACTTGAGAGATATTGGAACAGGTATTTCAATAGGCCCTACCTGCACTAGCACCGATGCCTCAAGGGCTGTGCTCCAATTTTGCGGTTTTTCTAACGTTTCCCAATTCTCAAAGCTCCCATTGGGAAGCGATTGTGAATAAACATT
>CAYJOY010000118.1:0-6749 GCA_964371885.1 uncultured Lentimicrobiaceae bacterium
CATTATCTTTCCCATCTTGCCCTACACCCCACGTGTGCCCTAGCTGGGTGGCAAACTCCGCCGCTGTCTCCCCTTGAAAATCGAGAACTGTTACTACCACTACTTGCGTAGAGCTGGTATCGTTTAGTGCCAACAATTGATATTCTAGCATCTGCTCATCTTGTGGCGATATCACATCTGCAAAATCGTGTACCATGCGCCCTGGCAAAGCAGTTGGATATTGTTGTGCAATAGCAGTATGTGCAATGGCAAAAAAAGCACATACCATTATGATTTGTTTTATAAAATTCATTTTTTCTACCTTTAAGTGTTCATCGTTCGAGCCACTAAAACAGAGGCTCCCATCTTAGCTTTATTATTTCCCAGTCCCGAAAGAGATCTCATCCGAGAGTTCATTTACATCATCTTCTTGATAGGGGAAGAACTGTTTTAGTTTCTCGCCGGCCTTTAAAATTGCGGCGGCAATCCCTTCTGCAAACTCCTCTTTCTTAAAGTGGGTCACCATCAATTCGTAACAATCGTTCCAGAAATGGTCCTCTACTTTGTTGTTGATGCCACTATCTCCAATAATAGCACATTTTTTCGACTCATGCGCTACGTATACCAGCACTCCATTGTGCTCCGCCGTTCTGTCCATTTTCAAATTACGAAATTCCACTAAGGCAGCCTGTATGGCATCACCCTTACAAACGGCATCTATGTGTACACGTATCTCCGCAGAGGTACCCTTTTCGGCAGTAACAATAGCATCAACAATCTGCCGCTGCTCTTGCTCTGTTAAGAATTGTTTTTTCATTAAATATAATAGGATTTATGACGAGATTTATAGATTGTTGTAATTTAATCAATTATATATTAAAACTCCACCTCTGGAGCTGTTTCCGCACCCGCACTTGCTTCAAAATATTCTTTTCTTTCGAAACCAAACAACCCTGCAATAATATTATTAGGGAAAGTTCGGGTAAAAGTATTGTATGCTTGAACCGTTTCGTTGAAACGACGACGCTCCGTTGCTATTCTATTCTCCGTCCCCTCCAATTGTGCTTGTAACTGCAAAAAGTTTTGGTTCGCTTTCAAGTCTGGATAACGCTCCGAAATCATCATTAAACGTCCTAATGCTGAGGAGAGTTCTCCTTGCGCTTGGTCAAACTGCTGTAAAGATTCTGTTGTTAAATTCTTAGGATCTATGGTTACTTGTGTAGCTTTAGAACGTGCCGATATTACCCCCTCTAGTGTCGAGGATTCATGCTCTGCGTAACCCTTTACTGTGTTTACCAAATTAGGAATAAGCTCGCTACGGCGCTGATACTGGTTCTCAACCTGTCCCCATGCAGCGGTAACACCCTCCTCTGTAGTGATTAATGTGTTATAAGTCCCTTTTAATGTTGAATAAGAGGCAATAATTACTACTATAACCACTGCCAAAATAATCCATGTTTTTTTCATTTTTTTAACTAATTTACTTTGTTTTGAATTAGATAACGCTCCGTATAGAGAAATATTTTGAGCGATAAGAAAAACAACACCTTGCAAATTTATATAGAATGGGAAAAATCGCTGAAAGATGGGGAAAACAGAGATTTTTTGCCCATATTAATTGTTGATATAGAATCGATGGGGAATTATTAGAAGTTCCCTATAAGAATTAGAAAAAAAATAGTATTTTTGTGGTTCTCAAAAATGGGAAAATTGAACATGATACAGAACAATATGAAACGCACGTTACTCCCGCTATTATGCCTCCTCGCTATATTGATGAATAGCTGCGTAGACAAAGAAGAGTATGGAACGTGCACCCTCACTTTCAACCATTTGGTAGAGCAACAACCTTTGCAGCGCCATGCACTCATATATGAGAACAGTGCCGGAAATCCATATCAAATAGATGAAGTGAAATATTTTATCTCGAAACTCTCCTTTTTGAAAGATGACGGAGAAACCGTATCCATTACCGAACCAATAGCACCCTACGTAGACTTAGATTATCCAGAAACATTATCTACCTCTTTTTCTTTGCCTGTAGGTAGTTATAAAGAGATGATTTTTACCTTTGGGTTAGATGAGGAGCTAAACCAAACCCATCGATTTGTAGACTCGCCCGAGAGTAATTTCTCATGGCCCGATATTATTGGGGGTGGGTACCATTACCTGCAAATTAATGGCAAATGGGAAGATGAAGCGGGATGGCTACAGCCCATGAATTTCCATACCGGAATTGGGCAGTTATATCACAGCAACGTGGTAACTGTCGACTCTATTTACGACTTTGTTCACAACCATTTTACAGTACAAATACCATGCGCTTTTTTGGTGGAAACGGAGCAAACCACACCCATCACCCTACAAATGGAGATAGCCCGCTGGTTCGACACCCCTAATATATACAATCACAATGTTTTTGGAAGTGGAATCATGCAAAACCAAGAGGCTCAAAAACTAATTAAAGCGAATGGACATAACGTATTTTCTATATCTAACCCATAAATAATGAAGAAGATAGGAATTTTTTTCGGCTCTTTTAACCCTGTACATATCGGACATTTAATAATAGCAGAATATATGGTAGAGAATAGCGACCTGAATGAAGTATGGTTCGTGCTCTCCCCTAACAACCCCTTTAAAAATAGGACGCAACTGCTCAACGAAAAGCAGCGTTACTACATGCTCAATTTAGCTATAGAAGAAGATGCCCGCTTTCGCGCCTGCGACGTAGAATTTAAACTACCACGCCCCTCCTACACTCACCATACCTTAGCAACACTCTCTGAGCAATACCCTAAAAATGAATTTGTGGTAATGATGGGAGAAGATAACCTACGCTCGTTGCCACGCTGGAAAAACTACAGCTATATTACCGAAAATTTCAAAATATACGTATATCCAAGAGAAGATAAAGAGGAGGTGGAGCTTCCAGAAATTAAAGCCCATGTAGTGGTAGTAAAGGCTCCCAAGATCGATATTTCCTCATCGCTCATTCGGCTACAAGTGAAAGAGAAGAAGAGGGTAAACTACATGCTGCCGAACCAGGTGGCGCAATATATTGATGAAATGAACTTATATAGAGGAGAATCTTAAAACGTGAAAATAAGTAAAAAATAAATATAAAAATATAACCCAATGATAAATCAAGCAAAAAACCTCTTAAAAATACTGATAATTATCTGTTTATCAATAGCGAGTATTAAAACCATTCGCGCACAAGAACGTATTGAGATAGCAGATCTCTATAAAAATAATACTTTCAGTACGCAATCGGTATATGGTATTACCTCCATGAAAGATGGCCTCCACTATACTAATATGAACGAGAAAAGGATGGTTATAACTCAGTATAGCTACAAAACAGGTGAGCCTGTAAAAGAAATTTTGGCTTAAATTGGATTAACGACTATCAATTTAGTGCTGATGAAAAGAAAATTTTGATTAGCGCAGATAAAGAATCTATATACCGGCTTTCGTTTAAGGCAACTTATTACATTTACGACACTGAAAATGGCGTACTTACAAAATTGTCGAAAAATGGGAAACAGCAATTAGCTACCTTTTCTCCAGATGGGACGAAAGTGGCTTTTGTTCGCGACAACAATATTTTTGTGAAAGATTTAGTATCGGATAAAGAGACACAATTAACTACCGATGGCCTTTGGAATCACACTATTAATGGCGCCCCTGACTGGGTTTACGAAGAAGAATTTAAAATGCACTGTGCTTATGAGTGGTCGGCTGATTCGCGAAAAATTGCCTTCCTTAAATTCGATGAATCGCATGTTAAAATGTTCTCCATGACCACATACGGCGGAGTATATCCCGAACATTACCAGTATAAATACCCCAAAGCGGGTGAAGAGAACTCGAAAGTGAGCCTCCATATTGTGGATGTCGCCACACACAAAACAGTAAAAGCCGATATGGGAGATTTAACCGACAAGTACATCCCAAAGTTGCAATTTACAAAAGAGGCTAATACCGTTTCCGCAGTAAAAATGAACCGCTTACAAAACCATTACGAACTCTATTTTGTGAATGCTACCGACGGTTCTTCTAAAGTGGTGTTATCGCTCACCGACCCAAAATACATTGAACTCGCCGATGATTTAACATTTTTTAACGACCAACAACATTTTCTCATGACCCACGAGCAAGATGGGTATAGACACATCTACCTTTACGATATAAATGGTAATAAGGTACAACAAATTACTAGCGGCACGTGGGAAGTAACCGCAGTATATGAAGTAGACGAAAAGAACAAAACGGTCTATTTTGAAGCTGCCAAAACCTCGCCCCGCAATCGAGAGATATACTCTATTGCCACCAACGGGGGGAAATTAAAGCAACTCTCTCCAAAACTAGGACTAAACAAAGCTATGTTTAGCACATCGGGGCAGTTCTTCATCAACTCACACAGCGATGCCAACACCCCTACCTCAATAACTTTGCACAACAACAAAGGGGAGTTAATACGCGAGTTACAACTCAATACAACGCTGACGAATATCGTTGAAAATCAGTACCAATTTGTAGACAAAGAGTTTTTTACCTTCACCACCGATGATAGTGTTGAATTAGATGGTTGGATGATAAAACCACGCCATTTCGACCCTAATAAGAAATACCCCGTGTTTATGTATGTATACGGTGGACCAGGCTCACAAACGGTGAAAAACAGTTGGGAACGAGATATGGGGTGGTACCAATATTTAGCTCAAGAGGGATATATTGTAGTTTCGGTAGATAATAGAGGGACTGGGGCACGTGGCAAAGCGTTTCGACAGCTTACCTACGGACAACTAGGGAAATACGAAGTGCTAGATCAAATTGAAGCAGCAAAATATTTAGGAAAACAATCGTATGTAGATGCCAACCGTATAGGAATTTTTGGATGGAGCTACGGCGGTTACATGTCTACCCTTTGTATGACACTAGGGGCAGATTACTTTAAATTAGGGATTGCCGTTGCACCCGTTACCAATTGGAGATTCTACGACTCTATCTACACCGAACGCTATAACGGGTTGCCACAAGATAACGCGGCGGGCTACGATAAAAATGCCCCTATCGACCATGTAAGCAAGATGAAAGGGAAATACTTATTGGTACACGGCACCTCCGACGATAACGTTCACTTTGAGAATAGTGTAGAATTAGTGAATGAACTCATAAAGGCCGACGTACAATTCGAAACAATGTACTATCCCAACAAAAACCACGGCATTTATGGCGGCAACACCCGCCACCACCTATATACCATGATGACACGCTTTATTTTGGAAAACCTATAGGCGAATATTGCACTTTCAAACTAAATACAACACAACTAACACTGAAAAAATGATAAAAAAAGTAAAAAGTTTTATACGAATAGAAGACCACTGGGCAATTGTTATTGGGTTACTCGTATTGGGGATTATGCTATTCTTCTCGCTCATGCAATTTGGGGTTTCTGGAAGCGACGGCAACATTAACGTTTTAATTTCCATTACAGAATATTTAAAAACCATGACGCTCAAACCACTCACATGGAAGCACAACCCGATAGATGCACTTTACAATCCAGAAAATGGGGTGAACTTAATCCCTAACCTCCTTGTTTTCATGACTTTTTTGATGCTCGTTTTTGGTGCAGCCGCAAAAGCATTAGGCAACAGATTTCGAAAATTTATTATTGCCTTTATGGGGTTGTTTGCCATTGTAATTATAACTTACATTTTCTCTGCTCAAATCTCTGCAAAACAATTCGGCCTCAACTACGCACTTTGGGCAATAGCTATTGGAATGTTAGTGAGCAATACCATTGGCACCCCTAAATGGTTGCAGCCCGCTCTCATGGGCGAACTCTATATTAAAACGGGACTCGTTTTATTAGGGGCAGAAATTCTAATCCCTAAAATTTTAGCAATTGGGCTACCCGGATTGATTGTTACTTGGGTAGTTACCCCAATTGTGCTCATTGGAACCTATATTTTCGGGCAAAAAATACTGAAAATAGAATCTAAGAGTTTAAATATGACCATTTGTGCCGACATGTCGGTATGTGGGGTTTCCGCAGCTATTGCCACCTCTATGGCGTGCAAGGCTAAGAAGGAAGAGCTCACCTTAGCCATCTCCTTCTCTATGTTGTTTACCGCTATTATGATGGTATTGATGCCATTGGCAATAAAGGCACTTGGATTTTCAGAAGTGTTAGGTGGTGCGTTATTAGGGGGAACACTAGATGCAACGGGAGCCGTGGTAGCTGCTGGGGCATTCCTTGGTGATACCGCACTCAATGTGGCCGCTACTATTAAAATGATACAAAATGTGTTAATAGGATTTATTGCTTTTGGGGTAGCGGTTTATTGGACCACCAAGGTGGAGAAAAACTCATCGGAAAAACCCAAAGTAAGTGAGATATTTTCCCGTTTCCCACGCTTTTTAATAGGTTTTATTGGGGCGTCAATCGTCTTTTCGCTGGTCTACTACTTTATGGGGCCTGCAGACGGAAAAATCATCGTAGAACAAGGGGTAATTAACGGCTTTACCAAAGGGTTAAAAGGGTGGCTATTCTGCCTCGCATTTGTATCTATAGGATTGAGTACCAATTTTAAAGCACTGAGTTCCTCTTTCAAATCTGGGAAACCAGTAGTGTTGTATGTGGTAGGGCAAACGTTTAATATTCTACTCACCTTCGCCATGGCTTATCTCATGTTCGAGATCTTTTTTCCAGATGTAGCTAGCAATCTATAATTCACTGATAAAGAGATAGAAAT
>CAYJOY010000119.1:0-3897 GCA_964371885.1 uncultured Lentimicrobiaceae bacterium
AAATTCCCGCGGGCCACGCCCACGCGGGGGGCGTACGTAAATGATAATGGGCGATTTTATAGGGGGCGACATGCCAATTGTTAGAGAGAGATGAACCCGTTTTTAATGAAAAGAGCTTATTATCTTTGCGTTATGTTATCAATTTATGATTAAATGGAGATAAAAGTGCCATGCTCATTATCCCCGAATAAAGTGTGGCATCTCCTCGGGTAGTACCAACGATAACTCCACTAAACCTGCAATCTCACCATTTTTATACCATGGCGCTTGATAAATCATTTTTTTAAGACCGTTTTTTGCAATCGTATACGCATTGGTTTCGCCTGTAGCTAAAAGTTCCTTAATTTTTTCGACAGCAGCGGGAGGATGGCAATCAAATAGCGATTTTCCAATGAGTTCTTCACTTTCACCTTTTAAAAAAGTCGCTTTCGATTTTTCGTTCATATATACAATAATTCCTTCAGTATTGCAGGCCGTAACCGCAAATGGAATTTCTTTCAAAAGTTCTTCTGTAATCATAACATAATAGGTGTTAAATTATAATATGGAAACGTTGCAATTAGCATAAAAGTATGGAATGAAATTACAAATACATCAACTGTTAGAGTGCGCGTAACATGGTATCGCATTTGATAAAAATATAAACAGAAAATCTTCGTTTATCCAATTATAAGAGCGCGATACTAATGGATCTAACTCTTGCAATTGATGTGCTTTTCGTAAATAAAGGATGATAAATGTTTCGCAAATCTCGTGTTAATAAGTATATAATAAAAGAACTCGTTCGGAAAGTAATTCATCTTACGGCATGCTTAGTGCCTTGGGGTTTACAGCATTATAAAGTACTTACCCTTACTGCTTTTACATCCATTTTACTGCTATATGTGGTTGCCGAATATTTACGATGCAAAGGAAAGCAAGTTGTACTATTGTCGGCTATTACGAAAATAGCAGCACGTAAGCGCGATGAGAATAGATTTGTGTTAGATCCTGTAACGCTCGTGGTGGGGATATTGTTATCGGCATTGTTTTTTAATCTCACTTCAGCAACTATAGCCATTTATGCACTCGCTTTTGGGGATGGCATTGCAAGCGTGGCCGGAAAACTATTGGGCAAGCACACAATACCTTTTAGTGCAGGCAAAACATTTGAAGGGAGCTTTGCTTGCTTTGGTGCAATTTTCGCCTCAACATATCTTGTTACGAATAACATGGTGCAATCGTTAATAATTGCCTTAGTTGGTACTGCTTTAGAACTTTTGCCTATCAAGGATTTGGATAATGTTTTAATTCCTGTTGGGGTTGCCTTTGTTTGTAGTTACTGTTTGGGGATAGGGTAGAGACACTTATAAAATACCTTGTGCCCCCAAAATGTTAATAGCTGTTTTTAGTGTTTGCTATAAAAAATTATCAAGAGTATTCCTCTCACTCCCAATAATTTGTTTCTCGAAACTTACTTTGCTTCTGTGTTTGAAAATGATAATACTATCTTCCTCTTCATTCAGAAATTTTTTGGCTAAAAGGAGCATCTCCTGTAAACGCACCTCTGAAATTTCTCCTTTTTATTTTTTGCTTCAGATAAAATGTGTTCGCGTGTAGTTAAGATAAATAACTTATTCATTTCTCGCTGAATTGCATTCAAAAAGGCAATAAGCTTACTGTCGAAACCTTTTTCTGTTCGTTCAAATGCATTTGAACCAAGAAAATCATCAAAGAAAAAAAAGCTTTTTCCCTTTTTGAAATAATTTCACTCCATCATTTAAATTGCCTTCAATTTTGTTATACTGTAAAACCCTAAAATCAAAATCTATCATAGTAATTTGTTTTATTTAGGTGTATTATCTATTATTTATGGGACACTCTATGTTAAAACTCAGTTCTTATTCCGCCCCAAAAAACTACTCTATCTTACCCATTACCGCCAATAAATTCTCATAGCTATCAACATCGTGATATCTCACTTTGCTTGTGGACAGCTCGTTGAAGAGTTTCTTTGCACACTTTATTTTGGCTTGCTCTATGGGGCGAAGTTCTAATGAGTCCATAGTGCCTTTGGTTTCAGCCACAAAATAGATATGCTTAACGCTCCCCTCATTAAATGCGACAGCCCAGTCGGGGGAATAGTTGCCCACAGGTGTTGGGATGGCAAATCCTTTAGGGAGTTTTGCGTATACACACACCTCATCGGCAATGTCTAATGCCTCCGCAAATTTGCGCTCGACACTTTTTTCTGCCGTGCCATCTGTGAAAACATAATCTTGAATGTGCCTCTCAGCCTTAAAGGCCTTGTGAATACCCTGCGAATGTTTCTGAGCTGTAAATATTGCGCTGTCATACTCTCCTTCAATTGGGTTATAGGTTATTCTCTCAACTATCATCGTAGCTTTTTGCTCTTTTATAAGCCTAATAACCTTAGCAATAAACTCTTCAGGGTTATTCTTAAACATATATAAACGAATAGGATCAAGCCCCTGCAGTATTCTTGCCACACTTTTACGAGTAAGTGTTGTCCCTTCAGCAATCTTACCAACAAGGTCGTATTTTATTTGGCTCGATTCCGCGTGTTTCAGTTGCTGCGTCCTACTCTTTGAAGTGGCAAATGATGTTCCCCGTTCCAACTCATGCTCGTTAATACGATCTCGCTGTGCCCCTTTAGTAGTAACATATTGCAATTCAGATACAAATAGTTTATCATTTATATGACCAATTGCCTTTTTAATGAGTTCTTCACTATCGAAAGATACTGTGTAGGCATATTTATGGTTAATATATCCCCATAGGGTTTGAAACTCTTTTTTATAGAAATTCTCATTTAATTCATTCTTAGGAATTTTTGTTTCATTTCCATTTTCAAACATATCTTTCAGAACACTATCATCGAATATACTCTGTACCAAAACGTGAACGCCCGCTGCTATTGGTTGTAAATCTGCTGGCAATGTTGCCAAACATCCATTTATATTGTCTGTTCGGTAACTATCTGTTACATTATCGTCGTTATCAATATAGTCATTCTTAATAAGGTATCTGTGTATGGCTTTGGCTTGTCGTGCATCAATCACTATAACCTCTTCGCCTATTTTCACGCTCTTACCTTCGAAGTACTCCACAGTAGCTTTGGTAGGTCTATCATAAAGTACTTTCTTAATATCTTTTTGCAAATCATCAACAAAGGTAGCGTAGCTCTCACTTGCAATAACGGTTAGTAGGTTAATATTGTGAACATCGTCTCCACAGCTCTCCTCATCCATTCGGCTACCAGACTGGCTTACACTTAAACGTAAACCGCGCCCCACCTCTTGGCGTTTTACCGTTGTTGAGTCGGAGTGCTTTAGCGTGCATATCTGAAACACGTTAGGGTTGTCCCAACCTTCTCGAAGTGCCGAGTGAGAGAATATAAATCGTGTTGGCTCATCAAAACTCAATAGGCGTTCTTTGTTTTTCAGAATCAAATCATAAGCTGAAATATCATCAGAGAACTCTGACCCTCGTTTTATGGCACTATCAATACTTCTTCCCGATTTTTTGTCGACACTAAAGTACCCTTTATGCAACTGTTTCACATCAAACTTTTTTAAATACTGTTGATAAGGCGTATCAAAAAGAGTGATATAGTCGTTAAGAATTAGTCCAAACTCATGCTCAAACATCTGCCCATACTCACCCAGTTGTTCCTCGCCACTTTCGTCGTAAATTCTATACTTTGCAACCTCATCAATAAAGAATAGTGATAGTGTTTTAATTCCCAGATTGAATAGCCGCTCCTCCTTTTCAAAATGCGAAATTATAGTTTCGCGTATCTGGATACGGCGCATATCTCGTGCTGAAATATCACCTACTACATCACCTTTATTAATAATCTCTCCGTTTGCGAATGTAACGCTACCGGTAAACGGA
>CAYJOY010000119.1:3931-6749 GCA_964371885.1 uncultured Lentimicrobiaceae bacterium
CAAAATACGTGTCTCGCGATTGATTGAGTTTTGATATTTTATCTCTAACTCAATGCGTGCCATAGGTGGCCTCTTACTCGATAAGATAATACTCTCAAGATAGAGATACTTATCTGTACCTCTAAAGTTCTTTACTTCAAATCCCTTTACCTCAATTTTTTTCACGAGTTTTTTGTTGTAAGCATCGAGCGCATCTAACACATAAACAAGATTATTGGTTTTGCTATGTGTAGCCGAGTAATTTAGGGTAAAAAGAGGGTTAAAGTTTTTCAGTGCTTTTTGCGTTACTTCACCACCCATCTTTTGAGGCTCATCGAGTATAATAATAGGGCGATTTGCCTTGATTACATCAATAGGTCTGCGACTCTGAAAATCGTCCCGCTCCGAGTAAATGATACGGCTCTCTTTGTTCTTAGCTCCTTCTTTAAGCGAGGCAGCAAACGCCTGCGTATTAATAATCATCACGTTTATAGTAGCACTACTCGAAAATGTATCTATCTTTCCAAGATCGGTACTATTATACACAAAGCTGCGTGCTTTCTTTCCATAGTGTTGCATAAAATGTTCCTCTGTAATCTCGAAAGCTTTCTTCACCCCTTCACGAATGGCGATAGATGGCACAACCACTATAAATTTACTCCATCCGTATCGCTTGTTAAGTTCAAACATCGTCTTAATGTAGACGTAAGTTTTCCCCGTTCCTGTCTCCATCTCTACATCGAGTGAACAGCATCCTAAATCCTTGATGAGTGATGGTGAAAGTTTAATATTATTCTCACTTTGTAGGGCATGAATATTACGTAATAAAAACTCATCAGATAGCTTTACAATGTCGTTTTTGAAACCGCTGCTATCCTCTAAATCTATTATTTCACCATAGTCGTCGGTTTTATTATACGCAGTGGCTGGTTCTGCCACAAGTTGAAGCTGAAATTGCGCTTGATAAGTAGGTTCTTTTCCCTTTTCTATAACTCCTACATCGCGAACGTAAGCATGCGTATTATTAACCCCTTGCCCATTAAACACACGAACGATGCTCTCCACGGCGTCGGTTTGGTATTTTTGTATTTTAAAGTTGAATTTCATTGTTATTCTCTTTTACGAAATTTATTAAACTTATATGTACCCGAATTGGCACATTGTGATACATATTGCTCTATATATGTACCCAAATCGTTAATTTAGGGTACATATCAACAAAATTAATTTATAATAATATTATTTATTGTTTCAATAGTATCAACAAGCCTTGATGATTCTTGTATAGAATTAGTATTGACAAATAAGTCTACTAATTTATTATTTACATAATAGTTGGTTCTTCCCAATTTTATCTTTGACAATAGTCCCACATCAACTATCTTATCAAGGTATTTTGCTGCAGATTTACGTTGCACCTGCATTTCTCTCTCCATGAATTCAATTTTAGTATATGGATGAAAAAATATATTATTTATTAGTTCGTGTTTATATTGTTTTCCGAATAGAGGTTTTAATACCTGCTTATATTCAAACATAAGCTTATTAATACCCTTAACTAACACTATTGTATTTTTTGCAGTTTCTTCTACTCCTTTCAAATTAAACAATATCCATTCTTGCCAAGCATGCTCAGAATCTATAGTATTCATTGCGTCTCTAATTGCCTGTAACAACCTGTAGTACTCAGTTTTATTTTGTGTGATATATCTACTAAGGTAAAGTATAGGTAAATCTAATAAATCATTTACCACAAGATAAAGTATTGATATTATCCTTCCGGTACGTCCATTCCCGTCATAAAAAGGATGAATACTCTCAAATTGATGATGTATTACAGCCATTTTTATTAGAGGATCTAAATCAGATACCGAGTCATCATTAATAAAACTTTCCAAATTATTCATGCATGCTTCTATATCATTTATATCCTGTGGCGGTGTATATATAACATCTCCTTTGTTATTTTTGAGACTAGTGCCTGGTACTGCTCTAAATCCAGCAGTATTCCCTTCAAGTTCTTTCTGAATTAGCTTTATTATTTGGTTTGTAAGCAGTTTATTACTTCTTACTGAGTCAAAGCCTTTGTGTAACGCTTCTCTATATCTTAGAACTTCTTTGGTAGGTGCTGACATCTTAAGCGAATTAGAATCTAATTCTGCCTTGTAAAGTTCATCGTGTGTAGTTACTATATTCTCTACCTCAGAACTATCTTTTGCTTCTTGTAATGTCAATGAGTTGATCAGTATAGCTTCATTTGGAATAGTTTGAGCCACACCCTTCAACTCTGCTAACTGTTTATTAGCATTATTTAATTGCTTCAATATGGTAACCGTTTCAAGGTCTACATTAAGTGGTAATTTAGGTATAGTATATGTTCTCATAAGCTTAGTTACTATTTATAATCTTTGCATCAATATTAATGCTGCGAGAGAGCTTTCACTTCTATCTTTTTGTAAATGTTTATTCCGACCGCATCACTTTGGTATATTTGCATTTTAAAGTTGAATTTCATATTCTATTTGTTTATTGTAATGCCATCATAAAAATAATCAATAATATATTTATCAAACTCGTCAAAGCAGTCGTATTTTATTAAATTATTCTTTCCTATCTGATTAAATACAGAGATTGCTTTGTGAATGGAAAGGGTATCGTCTTCAAAATTAATTATTCCGCACTGATGTATTTTTTTTGATAACATACGTGGCAAGCCATATTCTTCTAATAGATATACGATTCTAGGTAAAAATGCATGTGAAACTTTAGATACGAAAGGAGAGATATCTACATTGTTGTTTATTATTGCTTTATAAAGAGTATTTACATCACTAACCAT
>CAYJOY010000120.1:0-6718 GCA_964371885.1 uncultured Lentimicrobiaceae bacterium
GGTTTTACCAACGAACGCTGGTCGAGACGCATCGACGAGAAGCACCGCTTGGTATACGAAATCCGCGAAACAGAACCCTCCCCACGTCATTGCGCGCTCGACGCGCAATCTTTTGAATGTAAGGGGCTCTGGAGAATTTTAGGGGTGGCGTGTGGCACGGCACGACGTTGTACACCATATTTCTCCAAATATAACGGCTATTCAGTCTTTGCATCACCATAAAAATCCCTCACAATTTCAAAAATTTAAATACTACTACACAATTTTGAAAATGCAAGGGATAATGAGTATAGACACTAATAGGTGTTAAAATAGACAGATTGAATTGCTCGAATCATCGGTATTACCTTCAAGTGATTCTCTTATATCAGTTAGAATTCGTCCATTGTATGAGAAATAATTGGACCCTCGGTAAGATTGAGAGTCATTTTGAAGCGGCTTTGGCATAAACTCTTTAGCGAATGCACTTAGAGTATACTCTTTTCCTTGATATTCTATTTTGTTGTCACTTATTACAACCGCTTCAATTTTAGGGTTGGGGGTAAATACTAATTTATCACCTTTTGAAATATTAACCATGCTGAATTTAAATCTAGGTGATTTGCTTCTATTGTTAGTATTTGCTTCAGGTTGTGCATCATCCTCTTGTTCGTTGTCAATCAAAGTATCTGTAACGAAGCAGCCTACAGATTCTTCTGCCTTACTTCTTAAATCGGTTAACAAATTTCCATTATAAGTAAAGAATTTTGCCCCCTGATATGAATCTGAATTATTCCTTAGATTTACAGGCATAAATGTTCCAGCAAAAGGAGAAAGGCTATAAAGTCTATCTTGGTATTCAATTTGCGAATCATTGGCGACAGTTACAGTAATGCTAGGCTCTGGAACAAAAACCAGTTTCGCACCGATAGGAATATCTACCATATTAAAATTAAAACGAGGAGCCTTCTTTCGGTTTTCAACTTCTAGCGCTACGGGTGTCTCTTTACGATATTCATCAGATCTATAAATTTTCGCATCATCTAATGTACGAATTAGATTTTCAATTAGCTTTAGAGCCTCTTCCGGAGATATGTTAAAAAATTCTCTACTTTGTCTTATTCTTAATTCAGTGAGAAGATCAATAGTTTTGTGAATTTGCTTTTCAAGCTCTTCATATTTCTCCGTTTCAATCGTCGCATAAACTTCAAATGGCAAAGGAACAGCGGTGTTATCTAACTCTCTTGACCTTAGGTCAACAGGACGAGAACTTTTCCCGATTTTTACCCAATCTTCTTTAAAACTTGGATTCGTTAAAATGTAAACATAACCTTTTTTCATACTTTATAAATTTAAATGATTAATCAGGAACTCCCAACACAAATTTCCCTCACCCTTATGCCGAACGAAGTCCCTTTAACCCGACATAAAAGTGCCCACAAAACTAACTAAAAAAACAACACCAAAATCACTTGTTGGGCAGTTTCGCGCACTTACTTACTTACTTACTTACTTACTTACTTACTTACTTACTCACTTACAGCAAGTTATAGTGCTTCCAAAATGGTGGTAAACTTGAAAAAGAGTGTCGTTTGCCTCTAACAAATGCTCTACGCGTTGGTTAGCAACCTTTTGAATATTAGAAACATTCCTCCGTTTTCAGAAGATTGCGGAGCAAGTCCGCAATGACGTCGTTGAAGAGGAAGGATTGCGGTTACTTGACTCGCCATGACATTGTTGAAAGGAAAAGCCCGCCATTAACAATTAAATAATCATCATCACACCCAGCTTCTTGAAAACGAATTTTCCTTTCTCTCTCTATTAAAAAAAATAGTATTTTTGCGCTGTGAATACGCTTTAAAAACTAAGAATACAGGAGAACAATAGCGTACACATTTAACTTTTATTAACTCATTTAACTTTGTAGATCAACGCGTATGGAATCCATTAACTTACTATCAATAATCGGAATAGCCGTAGGAATTGTAGCCTCGGTACTAGGAGGGGCTTGGTTTTTACTGCAGAAAGTTTTTAAGGCAGGAGCCACAATCCAAGGTATTAACCAGAAAATTAAAAATTTAGAAGAGGGGCATAGTAGTCATACTAGCGACATCACCATCATTAAAAAATGGATTATGAAGCAAGACAATGCGATGATTGACGAACTTGCACAAAAACATTCTCCGCTAACCATTACAAAGTTAGGAGAAAAGGTGATTGAAATAACTGGCGCAGGAAAGATAATTCCCGAAATGGAACATTTCCTAATTTCAGAAATGGAGAAAAGAACCATTAAAACCCCTTTTGACGCCGAAACAGAAGCATATTTTGCCCTATTACGTAACGAGAACCACGACGCTTTCATCCCGCTAAAGCAATTTATTTACAATGAACCCGAAAAATTAAAAGTGGAAGTGAATGGCGAAACCTTTGAAGTGAAATTAGACTTCGATTCCATAGTAAGGGTTACGAGCTTAAAGCTAAGAGATATTTATTTGGCAAAACATCCTGAAATAAACTAAATCTTCATTACATTACAACGCATAAGCGTATTACTCAAAAAACTATATTATGATGCTCAAGAAAAATGGTATTTTTCGATTATTGATGTCTTTGAAATATTGACAGGTACCGACAGACCTCGAAAATATTGGAGCGACTTAAAGAAGAAGCTACAAGTAGAAGGAAGTGAACTGTCCCATAATTTGGGACTGTTGAAATTGCAAGCACCCGACGGAAAATGCGCCTAACCGATATCGCTTATACAGAGCAAACATCACATTTTATTCACTATTAATCAGGGCGTAAAAGAGGGATCTTGTTGAGCACTGTTTACAGTAATCGCTATTTTCTTACCATCTCCTCCAAAATAGTGCTACTTAATAGCAGCAGCGATATTTCGTTCAATTTGGCATCTAGTTGCGATGTGGACAGTCTCTCTTCGCTTAAAAGAAGCTTATTTTGTGCTTCGCGAAGCTCTATGCCCGAGAGCTCGCCTAAGCGATATCTATCCATAGCTGAGGTGAGCAAGTTTTGGGCACTCTCTATATTTTTTTGCTCTAATTCTATTAATGTTAAATTATTCGTATAATTCATCCAAAGGTTCGAAAATTGGACCTTTAAATTTTGCACCATTGCACTTTGCTCTAATTTCGATATATCGATGGCCGCTTCCGCATTTTTTTTCTCGCGGCGCTTGTTCATTCCATCGAACAGATTTATACTTAAGTTTATACTCCCACTCAACTCTAAGTGTTGCTGGTTAGCAACGGGTGGCAACTCATTCCACAACCCTCCATAATTATACCCCCCATTAAAACTTATGGTTGGATAGAAACGCGATTTTACAATTTTCAATTCATGCTCTTTTAGCGCAACTTGTGATGATGCTACCAATAATGAGGTGTTGAATTGCAACATTTTACCATATAAATCTTCTTGATTACTAAGATGATAAAGATCAATATTTCGCGAAGCAACAGGCATGGGAACATGGATGCTATCGACGTTTAACAACTGGTTCAAAAGAAGATAGTACTCATACACCACACGTTGCTGTTTTATATAGTTGGCATGATCGTTGTTATAATCGACTTCTGCTTGTTGAAATTCTATTAGAGATGCATCACCTATGTTAAAGCGTTGTTGTGCAATAGATAACCGCTCTGCAGAAAGGTCTTGGCTCGCCTTTAAATTCTCTTGACGAATCTCCTGACGAATAATATGATAATACACCTCTGCTATCTGAGCCACCGTATTCTCAATGGTCATTCGAGTAAGTATTACTTCCGTTTCCTCTAAATTTTGCAACTTTTTGTAAGTTGATGAGATTTTAAATCCATTAAAGATGGTCCACGACACATTAATTCCTGCGTTTACATTCTCTTCTCCCACATTTACCGATGAGGTTTTGTAGTTTGACACGTCGGTATTGTATCCGCTAACCATATCCATGCCTCCATTGGCATCGGCCGAAACGGAGGGCAAGCCTCCAGCATTTCCATAAGTAGCGTTGTTTTCACTTATTTTCAGATATTCTTTCTGTATTAATATGTCTAGATTGTTTTGCAATCCTATGTGAATACATGAATCTAAGCTATAGGTTTGCTGAGCCGCAACACTTTTAAGAATAAAAGAGAATATTAGTAACAATATTGGTTTTTTCATTGAATAATTGCTATTATTGGCGGTTAAACATTGATGTTTTATTATCGTTCATGTTGAGGTTGTGTTATTTAGTTTTACTGCTTATGTTTCTATTGGTCGACATATAGCTATAAATAGCGGGCACTATAAACAAGGTGAGTATGGTTGATAACAACAAGCCGCCTACCACCGCTACCCCCATTGCAATTCTACTCATTGCACCTTCTCCACTTGCAAAAACTAGTGGCAATAGGCCTAATATTGTAGAGGTGCTAGTCATTAAGATTGGGCGTAATCGTTGTACAGAAGCGGTTAATATAGCCTCTGCCTTGGCAATACCTTGCTCTTGTCGCTGGTTGGCAAATTCTACTATTAAAATTCCATTTTTTACCACCAAGCCAATGAGCATTATAATCCCAATTTGGCTAAAAATATTGAGTGTTATATCGAATATATACATGAACAACAACGCCCCCGCCATGGCTAACGGCACCGTTAACATCATAACAACAGGGTCTTTAAAACTTTCGAACTGCGCCGCTAACACTAAGTATATTAACACAATGGCCAAAATAAAAGTAAAAATTAAGTTCGACGAGCTATCTCTAAACTCTTTCGAATCGCCGTTTAGGGTGGTTCTAAAAGTGTCGTCGAGTACCTCTGCGGCTATTTTATCCATCTCATCTAAACCATCTCCTATTGTTTTTCCCTCCGCTAATCCCGCTGAAACGGTTGCTGAAACAAAACGGTTGAAACGGTATAACTTGGGAGAGGTTACATCTTCGTAAGTCTCTACTAAATTATCAACTTGTATCATTTCCCCTTCATCATTTCTTACATATAGCGATGTTAAATCGAGGGGTTTATTTATATATATTATAAAAAATTCTCCTAAAATTTGATACTGCTTTCCGTTCATATAATAGTACCCCATTCTTTGTCCGCTCATTCCATACTGTAGCGTCTGTGCAATATCTATAGTATTCACACCCATTTGGTTAGCTTTATCTCTATTAATATTCACCATTAGTTCGGGTTTTGTAAAACGCAAGTCTACATTGGCCATAGTAAGCACAGGGTTGGCGTGCACTTTGTCCATAAACTCTGGAAGAAACTGTTGTAAAGTCTCGATGTTAGGGGCTTGCAGCACATACTGAATAGGCATTCCGCTACGTCCTGTAGAGAACGACGATCTTTCGCGAACGAAGGTCCGCCCTTGGGTTTCGCTACTTACAGCACCAGAGAGTGCGCGGGCAATAGCACCTTGCGACCGCACTCTTTCTTTAATATCGGGGAGACAAACTAGAGAGAAAGCGCCCCCTTCGTAAGGACGAATAAGGACATTATCGGCCTCGGGCACAGTTTCGTATATTATCTCTTCTATTCCCCGCGAATACTCATCCATAAACTCAAAGGTGGTCCCCTCGGGGGCTAACATTGAGACAATGATTTGTGAGCGATCTTCGAGTGGCGCCAACTCAGAAGGGATTTTACTACCAAAAAATAGGATTACCCCTATCAATATTATCACTAATGGAAACACCATATAGCGACGTTTTAAGAAGGCGTGCAGCCATTTTTCGTACCCATTATTAAGCCCGATAAAGAACGGCTCTGTAACGCGATAAAACCAATTTTTCTTTTCGCGACGTTTTAATAATTTTGTAGCTAACATTGGGGTAAATGTAAGTGCCGCAAACGAGGAAATAACTACCGATGTGGCAATGACTAAGCTAAACTCTTTGAATAACATCCCTGTCATCCCCTCTAAAAAAACAATAGGGAAAAATACAGCCACTAAGGTAATGGTAGTAGAGATAACGGCAAAGAAAATCTCTCTACAGCCTTCTATCCCTGCGTCAATTGGGCGCATTCCCTTTTCTATTCGGGAATATATATTTTCGGAGACCACAATGGCATCATCTACCACTAATCCTACCGATAGCACCACCGCCAACATGGTTAACACATTGATACTAAACCCTAAAATGAACATTACGAAGAACGAACCTATTAACGATATGGGGATTACGGTAATAGGAACCAAGGTAATGCGCCAATCGCGTAGGAATAGAAAAATGATGATAATAACCAATAGGAAGGCAACGTAAACCGTTTCGTACACCTCTTTTAGCGAGGCCCTAATAAATTTTGTAGAGTCGTAAAATATGGTTGTTTTCACCCCCTCTGGGAGGTCTTTTTCCATTTGTTCTAACCTTTTATAACACTCATCGGCTATTTCAATATGGTTAGCGCCTGGTTGTGGCACTGCAAATACCATTACCCCCTCTTCGCCATTTACACGCAATAGGTTCCTCAACTCCTCGGCTCCTACCTCCGCATAACCAATATCTTTCAATCGTATCACATGGCCATCTTCTTCTCTTATTATTAAGTTGTTAAACTCCTCGGCTGTCGACATTAGTCCGAGCGTTCTGATGGTTAGTAAGATTTTATCGCCCTCAATATTTCCAGAGGGGAGCTCTACATTTTCGTTATCAACTGCTATTTTTACATCTAAAGGGGTAATTTTATACCCTGCCATTTTTACAGGATCGAGCCAAAGGCGCATTGAATATCTTTTCCCCCAAAT
>CAYJOY010000121.1:0-6610 GCA_964371885.1 uncultured Lentimicrobiaceae bacterium
GCTGGATTAATGCGTGGAGTAATGGTAATAGGAGGTATTGTTGGCGGTGAATATAGTGCCGACGAGTACAAAGAGGCTTCGGGTGAGGGTTTTCCACTATTGGCAACCATTATTTTAATTGTCCTTTTTGTTACGCTGTTTATCCCTAGTCGTCAACGCAGGGAGGACTATTCTCGCGATGGAGCAGCCACAACGAGCTCTATGATCCCTTGGATCCTTCTCGGGATGATGGGCGGCGGCGGCAGAGGCGGCGGCGGATATTCTGGTGGCGGCGGAGGCTTTGGCGGCTTTGGTGGCGGTGGCTTCGGTGGCGGCGGCGCAGGAGGTAGCTGGTAAAAAATACGAGCCCTGTTATGATGAGTAAAGGGTTAGCCGTTTTAAAATCTTTATTAATGACAATTGAAATATTGTCATCCCATATTGATTGATGAAATAGATATTTGTAGTTTGTATGCGTACATATAATAAAAGAGAGAGGAAAAATCCTCTCTCTTTCTCTTTTCTATATTCCGTAAAATGATTAGAAGTTGTTTTTTAACGCTTCTAATATTTCTGTTGGCGTTGGAATCATACCGCCGTAACGTCCGTAGTGATTAACTGGAACTTTACATTCAACGGCAAGTTTAATATCTTCAACCATTTGTCCAGCGCTCATTTCAACGCTAAGTATCCCTTTCATTTTGGTCCCTATTTCGTTAATAATTTTAGTAGGGAATGGCCATAAGGTAATTGGGCGGATAAGTCCTACTTTAATTCCTTCAGCGCGAGCGAGTTCTAATACTTTTTGGCAAATACGAGCCGATGAGCCGTAAGCTATTAGTAAATATTCAGCATCTTCGCATTGGAATGTTTCATAACGAACCTCGTTTTCTTCACAAATTTTATATTTGGCTTGAATTCTGTGGTTTACTTCTTCTTGCTTAGCAGACTCTAACTCTAATGAAGTAACGATGTTATGGTTTCTTGATGCAGGTTTACCTACAGTAGCCCATGGGCATTCTTGAGCAATCTCCGCGTCTGTTTTTCTTGGTATATAGTCGCTAACTTCTACTTTTTCCATTACCTGACCAATAACACCGTCGGTAAGTATCATGGCTGGGTTTCTGTATTTAAATGCTAAGTCGAAGCCTAGTGCTACAAAGTCGAACATTTCTTGCACAGAAGCGGGCGCTAATGTGATGAGGCGATAGTCGCCATGCCCACCCCCTTTAACAGTTTGGAAATAGTCGCACTGAGAAGGTTGTATTGTACCTAAACCAGGACCGGCGCGCACCACATTCACACAAAGTGCAGGAAGCTCAGCACCAGCAATGTAAGAAAGGCCTTCTTGCATTAAACTAACACCAGGGCTTGATGATGATGTCATTACTTTTTTACCACAAGCGGCGCCACCGTAAACCATATTAATAGATGCGGTTTCACTTTCTGCTTGTAATACTACCATTCCTGTTTTTGGTTGTGGATTTTCGAGCATAAGGTGCTCTAATATTTCAGATTGAGGAGTAATAGGGTAACCAAAATACCCATCACAACCGCAGCGGATAGCTCCCTCTGCAATTGCCTCGTTACCTTTCATTAATTTTAATTCTTTAGCCATAGCTTATTCTAATTTTAAAATTTTAAACTTTTGCTCTGTATACTTCAATAACTCCGTCTGGGCAAATAACAGCACAATTGGCACAGCCAATACACTCATCACTTGTCATATCTAAGTATTGATATCCTTTTTTATTTACTTTTTTTGATAATGCAATGCACTCCTTTGGGCATCCTGTGATACAGACACCGCAACCTTTGCATTTTTCTGTATCAATAACTAAAGTTCCTTTAAAAGCCATAATATATTTTTTTAAAAAATTGATTTTCAATCAGTTTGATTCTTCATTTTCAGGGCTCAAAAATACACTAATTTTTGAGATGAAAATCTTAGTATTCTCCTTTTGCTACTTTTTTGATAATTTCATACAGATCATCTTCAGCACCAGGGGCATACGATGTGTGTTGGTACACTATTTCTCCTTTACCGTTAAGAACGCAAAGGAATGGAACATCAACAACGTTCATTGCTCTTTTAAAGTCCCAGTTAATATCCTGCAGTACTTCAAAATCCCATGCTCTACCATTAACAAAAGGGGCTACTTTAGCCGCTGTTTTGGTATCGTCGATAGAAACGGCATATAGTTTTACACCAGTTTCATCTACCCAGTCATCATATACATCACCAATAGCCAATAATTCGGCAATACAAGGTTTGCACCATGTAGCCCAAAAGCTAATTATGACGGGTTTTCCATCGTTGGTAATATCTTTAGTATCGAATGTTTGTCCATCCATTGTTTTAATTTTAACAGAAGGGATGGTTGCTTTTGGTTTTTCTTGCGCGAAACCAAAACTTACGCATGCTATAAAAAACGCTACGAAAAGTGTTCTTTTTGTGATAGTTAAATTGATATTCATTGTTACATTTTTAATAAATTGTTTTTTTTATAATGCCTGAAAACAAGCTGGCAAATTTATATATTTTTTTTATATAAGATACTTGTTTTTCTTTTTTTTACGTCGCAAAAAATTGCCGCACTTCTTTGTTCCCCAATATGAATTTTATATAAGGGGTTTCTAGACTGATTTTACGCTGCTACATTCTTTCAGGTACATTTATTCCGAGTAGTTCGAACCCCTCTTTTATAGTGCGTGCCGTAGCTGCTGATATTTGCAGTCGTAGTCGTTGTATCTCTTGATTTTCTTCTTTAAAGATAGGGGTTTCTTGGTAGAAACGGTTGAAATCTTTAGCGAGGTCGAATACATAATTGGCTATTAAGGCAGGGCTTAAGGCTTCAGCAGCTTGTTGCACCACTGTGGGGTATTCTACAATCAGTTTTATCATCTCTTTTTCGCCTTTCCTTACCGTTGTTGCTTCGCATGGAAGGGTGAGGTCTATGTTTTGTTCTGTAGCTTTGCGAATTAGCGATCGGATACGGGCGTGAGTATACTGGATAAAAGGGGCTGTATTGCCATTTAAGTCGATAGATTCTTCGGGGTTAAACAGCATGCTTTTTTTGGGATCTACTTTTAGGATAAAGTATTTAAGTGCTCCAATTCCCATCATTTCGTATAAAGCCGCCGCCTCTTCGGCTTCAAAGTTAGATTTTCCGAGGCTTTCGGTGCTCTCTTTGGCTTTTTGCACCATTGTTTCCATTAAGTCGTCGGCATCAACTACTGTCCCTTCTCTCGATTTCATCTTCCCGAAAGGTAACTCCACCATTCCATACGAAAGGTGGTGAATAATAGCTCCCGACGGTTTTTCTAGCTTTTTATCAAGTATCACTTTTAAAATGTCAAAGTGATAATTTTGCTCATTTCCAACTACATAAATCATTTTAGAGGGGGTATAGTCGTCGTAACGCAACTCGGCAGTTCCTAAATCTTGGGTAATATAAACCGACGTTTGGTCGGCGCGCAGTAACAATTTTTCGTCAAATCCCTCTTGGGTAAGATCTACCCATACCGAGCCGTCATCTTTGCGGAAGAAAGCCCCTTTGCGGAGCCCCACCTCCACTAATTGTTTGCCTAGTAGGTAAGTATCCGATTCGTAATATATCTTATCGAAAGAGATGCCCATTCTTTCGTATGTTTTATCGAAGCCGGCATATACCCAGTTGTTCATGTTTTTCCATAACGCTCTTATCTCTGGATCGTTTTCTTCCCATTTTCTAAGATATTCTTGGGCTTCAGCCGCAAGTGCCCCCTCGTTGCTTTCTGCTTTTAGCATTTGGTCGTATTTCACATAGTACTTCCCTACCAAGTGATCTCCTTTTAGTCCCGACGATTCTGGGGTTTCCCCTTCTCCGGCTTTTACCCATGCTAACATCGATTTGCAGATATGGATACCGCGGTCGTTTACCAAATTTACTTTCACCACTGGTTTTCCAGCCTTAGCCACAATAGCTGCTACAGAGGCCCCGAGTACGTTGTTGCGCACGTGTCCTAAGTGAAGTGGCTTGTTGGTGTTTGGCGATGAAAATTCAATAACCACAGGGGATGGGTTATCGTGAGTATGGGGTGGCGCTATCTCATTATTGTACATTTTCGATAGCCAATACGAAGAGCTAATAGAAAGGTTGAGAAATCCACCTACCACATTGCTGCCAGCAATAAGATGAGGGAGGCGTTGTGTGAGCGATTGCGCAAGGGCCTCGCCAAGAGTGGCCGGCTGCATCTTTAACGCCTTCACAAATGGGAAAATAACAAGGGTAATATCGCCCTCAAATTCTTTCTTTGTGCGTTGTAAATAACTCTCTAAAACGGGAATATCGCATTGAAATTCGGTTTTGAAAATTTCTGCTAATGTGTTGATAATAGTTGACTTCATCTCTTTTTTATTTGATAATGATTGTATTGGTAATTCTGCTTAACTGCTCCCGTTTTTTTAACAAAAGACTGTATTTTCGCATGATAATATCTATGGTTTCATCGGGATAATCTTCTTGCAATTCTTCTTGCATTAAAGCAATATATTTTTCAATAATTTGCAATTTAAACAATGTGAGAGTGCTTTCGACCTCTTTGTTGAGTTTAAAAACATTGTTGTTACTGCTATTGGTGGCCACATCGAACCTGTTTTTCCAATTTGGGCTAATCTCACTCTCATTTTCCATGAGTAAGCGGATGGCCACAGAGGCTATTTCGTTGTTAGGGTGTGTGGTAAAGTATCGTTTTATCTCCTCCTGATTGGTGCAATTAGGGGCTGCCTCTTCGTAGGCTAGAAAGAGTTGCTGCAGCACAGGGTTGGCAATCGAAATCTCTTCCTTGTATAGTTCGTTAAAAATATACTGGTCGATGCGTAACATTCCAAGAACAGGTGCTTTTGTATCGTTGTTAGTAACAACAGTAATTTCGTACATTCCATACTTAAGAAGTAGATGGATCAATTTCTCCTCAATAAGAAAGAGTGAATTTCTTACAGGCGCTATCTCTGGAATAACAGCTTGCGCAGTAGCGTTTTCTGTACTTGAGGGCTCGGGAGGGAACTCAGGAATTGGTGCCGTTTCGGTAGTTGCTTGCGGGGTAGCTTTATAGTGGCTAACCACTGCCTTTCGAAGTTCTATATTAAGATCTTCTTCAGGAATTTGGAAGATGTTAGCGCACTCTTTAATATAGAACGCGCGCGTAATGTTGTCGCGAATGAAAGCAATGTTTTTCACAATATCGTGAATTACCTGCGCTTTTTTAAGGGGGTCGTTTCCCGCCTCTATCATTCCTATTTTTGCTTTGTAGTATATAAAATGGACAGCTTCATCCTTTAAATACTGTTGAAAGGTGTTGTCGTTAGATTTGCGCGCGAACGAATCGGGATCTTCACCTTCGGGTAAAGGGACAACATAAACGTTAAGTCCTTGCTCAATAAGTAATTCAATGCCTCGCAATGAAGCCTTTATTCCTGCGGTATCGCCATCGTACAAAACGGTAATATTCTGAGTTTGAGAGGCAACGAGTTTTATTTGTCCTTGAGTAAGGGCAGTTCCCGATGAAGCTACTACGTTTTCTACCCCAGCAATATGAAGAGAAATCACATCGGTGTATCCTTCAACAAGATAAACATTGTTGGCTGCGCGTATTGCTTTTTTGGCAAGATGGAAACCATAAAGAATATTGCTTTTGTGGTAAATCTCACTTTCGGGGGAGTTAAAATATTTGGCAATTTTTTTATCGCTTTTGAGAGTACGGCCACCAAAGCCAACACATTTTCCAATAGTATTGTGTATAGGAAAGATAACGCGGCCATGGAAGAAGTCGAACACCTTTCCTGCCTCGCTTTTTTTGCTAAGTCCTAGTTTTAGTAAAAACTCTTCGGCATGCCCTTTCATTTTGGCCGTTTCTGTAAATTTGGTCCACCCTTCGGGGCAGTAGCCAAGTTTAAACTTTTCGATAATATTTTGCGGTATGCCGCGCTCCTCGAAATAGGCGAGCCCAATATTTTGCCCTTCAGGGCTGTTAAGTAGTTGCTCGTGAAAATATTGCTCTGCAAATTGATTTACAATAAAGAGGCTGTCTTGCAACGATAAAGCCGCCTTCTCTTCAACGGTTTTTTCGCGTTCCTCCTTAATGGCAATGCCGTATTTAGCAGCCAGATACCGAAGTGCTTCGGGGTAAGTGGCCTGCTCGTGGTTCATGATAAACTGGATTGGCCCCCCTTTATTATCGCAAACAAAACAATTATAAATACCCAAACGTGGGCTCACCGACATAGAAGGGGTTTTATCTTGATGAAATGGGCACAACCCCACGTAATTTTGCCCCCTTTTTTTTAAAGGAACAAAATCGTTAACCACCTCTTCTATTTTGGCAGCCAACATTATTTCATCAATAGTCTCTTTCGTAATCATTATAATTGTTTGAATGATTGGTGATTGCAAAATATACGATACGCTTGCAATCAACCTGCGAAAATACATTTTTTTTTGCATTGTACCATTTTTATTGTTTAAAAATCTGTAAATGAGAAATATAAAAGATTTAATTTTTAGCAATACAAGAATTATTCAGGGTAATTGATGTTTTTTTTAGGGGACTTCTAAAAATTGCTTTGCCCAGATTTGAGATGAGATATTGA